>JBBRVM010000578.1:0-2565 GCA_038246865.1 Burkholderiales bacterium | reverse complement strand
CTTCGCAGTCGGAGTCCAGGTTTAACTGGATGGCCCGTGCAATCGCCAAACCTTCCTTTGATGAACCTACAAATACTGACGGGCGAATTTGTGACATTTCCGACCTGTTTAAATGAAGTTGCCTGCCATCACGGAACAATGTCATCGGTTTGTGGTGCCACGAAGCTGCTCTTGCTCAACGATTGAACGATGCAATCTCCATAGCAATTAGCCTCAGTATGCTGTCCGGCCGAACCAATCGCTTAGTCAGGCAGCGATCCACCTTCCACGACAGAAAATTCCTCTTGAGCCTCCTCGGTACGGGTTGGCAGTCGCGTACCGCGCAGTCGGCGCGCATTTGCTCGGACCGCTCCATCAAGAACTTCGTTCGTGACATCTTTCGCCAAACGATCGACTGCGTCGTCGAGTACTTTTAATGCCAACTTGACGTCTACTTCGGCCGCAATATCATCGCCGTGGATGACGCGATTGCGAAGCCGATAGACCCCTGGCAACGCAGCCAGCAAGGTGCTGTCTGGCTTGTTGGCGTTCGACAGCGCCTTGATCATTAGGTCAAGTGTGGACCCGGAAAATCTTTGACCCTCGTGGAGAAACGGCGTGATGGCCTCGCGAACGCGGCGCTCGTAGCGGGAGAATCCATCGATGAAGTCCAGTGTTGGGCTGCGCTTGTCAACGATCGCTGCACTTGGCTCCTCGATAACCGGTTCTGGAGATTCGACGAATCTGATCTTCGTCCAGAATTCTTCGGCAACGTTGTCACGTATCCACGCGTCAAGGTTCGTGTCAAATTCCAGCGCGAGCACTGATCGCAGAGTTCCGAAGGTTGTTTCCATGTGATAATCAAGGCTCACGTCATCGACAGTCCCATATCGATGTTGGAGGGCATTGCGCTCGTCCACGAGAAGCTCAAGGCGAGCGTGAAACTCAACCCTGTCAAGAGACCAGTGTCTTGCAAGAGCAGAGAGCGCATCGTGAACCGCAATAGTCCTACCAGACTTTTCATAGATTGGTACGTTGTTTTCAACCAACGCGGCCTTGACTGCGAGCTCGACGGCTTGCGCCAAGCCGAGGACTGCCATTTTTCGATGGCGCGGACTTTCTGTCGCGTAATTCTCAAGTGCGTGATGAAACACTTCGAGCGCAAAGCGGATAATTGGCGATGTCTGGGCCACGTCCTCTCCGGATAAGGATGCTGAAAGAAGCAATGTTTTAAGTAACTTCCTGATTCTTGTCCTGTTGACCTACTAGAAGTTGTCTAGGTCCGAAGCCTGAGTACCCTAGGTTTGACCGACCCTCTCATCCCAGGTTTTGATAATAAAAATCGCGAGAGTATGAGCTGCACCGACGACAAGGCTGGCATGCCGTGGAGTCAGCCGATAGGCGGTTCGACCGCGCCCATGGGCAGATCCGACGTGTGTCCGGAAAGCGCCTAGCCCGTGAACGATTGATGAAAGTCCCGCTAGAATTTGCCGAATGTCGTTGTCGGCGATTGACCGCGGGTCAAAGCCGAGATCAGCTTGAACTACCTTCCAGAGCGGCGAAACTGATTGGTCTTGTGGCAATTCGAGTCCGCGATCGCCGATATAGACCTTGCAAAGCGACTCTATGATTGCACATGCTGCCGTCACGGCCGCACCCGGATCCGAGTGAACACTATCTAGCGCACGTTCAAATTCAGTGTTTACTCCTCCGAGGTCGCGCTCGCGCAGTATCGCCTCTAGTTGGCGCGCAGGCGCAACAGAGCCAGCAGACATAACTCGTCCGCCGCGAACGTATTCAAGACCTTCTCGCAAAAGAAGCTGACGAACGCGCGCTTGTTGCTTAGCGTGTTCACCATTGTAGTTATAGTGTCCTTGAATGTCCGTGTCCATAAACTGCTCTAGTAGAGCACCGAGAATCGGAAGGCCCTCGACCGTGGGATCCGTGGCGACGCGCTTGAGCCACGCTACAGACTTCTCAACGCAGTTCCCCTGTGGCACGTCACCCGGGGCGCCGGATTCGGCGAACAAGCGCTCCAGCGTAGTGTGATGGTAGTAGTAACCACCGACGACATCGCCGACCACGATCGCTACTGCGTTAGAGAAGCCCGTCATATCCGTGGTGAGTACGGTTGAGCGAAAACACGCTGAAGTGTGTCGTGACTTGGAGTTCGGGATGCTCTGCCAGCTACTGCATTTGATGCTGACTTCCGGATCCGGCAGGCACAATCGGGTTGACAATCGCCTTCGTTTCTGAACGAATGCCTGAGTCTGCCTCGCCTTTCACGTAGCAGGTCGACATTTCGCCGCATTCAGCCATAGAAATCATTTCAGGCAAAACGAATCGCCGTTAATTGAAATTGCCGATGCAGAAAGCGGGTGACGAAGTGGGTGATTTTCAATGAGGATAGTAAAGAAAACGCCGCTCCCCAAAGCAGGAAACGGCGCAACCTGTTGTGCTACATAAACTTACAGCAAGCGGGAGACGGGGCTCGAACCCGCGACTTTCAGCTTGGGAAGCTGACACTCTACCAACTGAGTTACTCCCGCAGACCTGCACCGCACCACCGACGCACACAACCCATTT
>JBBRVM010000577.1:0-2583 GCA_038246865.1 Burkholderiales bacterium | reverse complement strand
TGGGTTCGATGGCGAGCGCTTTGTCGATATTGACGCGTGCTTCGGACCGGCGCTTTTCCTCGGCATGAGCGCGGGCCAGCCCAAAAAATGCGGCGGCTGACTGACCGCGCTTGAGCGAGTCGTTGAACGCGGCGATGGCCGCCTCGCGATTGCCCTTGGACAGTAGCGCGAAGCCCAGCGTGTTGCGCACTTGCCAGTCCCCGGCGAACACCAGTGCTGCAAATTGCGCGTCAGCAATCGCCTCATCGATCCGCCCCGTCTGCAAGAAAATCAGCGCGCGTTGACGGCGGACGGCGGCAATCTCTTGCGGACCCGGGCCCAGCGTTAATGCCTGTTGCAGCGACGCCAGAGCGCCTGTCGTGTCACCCAGACTCAGTAGCGCCGTGCCGCGATTAAGCGACAGCGACGCACTTTGTTGACCACGTGTCGCCGCACCGTCAAAGGCCGCAATCGCCTCGACAAAACGGCCCCGTGCGAGCAGCACCGCGCCCGCGTTGAGTAAGCCTTCGCCGTTGTCACCAAACGCGGTGGAGCGTTGATAGTCACGAATGGCGCGGTTGTCTTCGCCCGCCAATTGATAGGCCTGCCCGCGATTCAAATACGCACGCGATTTGCCCACGACCAGCTCGGGCGGGAATTTGCGCACTGCGTCATCCCAAACGGAGAGCTCAGTTCGGAACGTTGCAATGCGATCCGTGGTTTGCCAGATCATGATCAGGCCGATAGCACCCGCAGAGGCCAAGAGTGTCGTCGAGGAAATACGCCCGGCCAATTGCCGCACGCCCAGATAAATGATGCCAGGCACGGCAATCGCCCAGAGATAGCTGCGGTACAGCACAAACGGATCCTGAATCCACACTGTGGAGAACTCGGTCACAAACAGGATGGTCGGAGTGAACAGACAAAACCCGAGCAGCGCACGCGCGTCGCGAAAACGCAGCATCAATGTCACGCTGCCCACGAGGAGCGCCACATAGCCAACCACGCCCAACACATGCGGCACACTCAAAAGCTGGGTCGGAAACGTCGGCCGCATATCAATCGACATCATCTGCGTCGATGGCAAAAACCAGCGGCAACCGTACTCGAATACAGCCACATCTGGTTAATGATGGACAGCGGATAGGCCTGTGCCTCGATGCCCGGCGCGATGACAGCCAACTGCTTGAGGTAGTTCGCCGACATGTCGTCGAACGCCTTGCCAATGATGTTGCCCTAGCGTGCGTAGAGCAGCCGACCGGCCACCGCTGCGAGCACAAGCCCGATGCCACCCAGCACCAGCATTTTCTTCGCGGATGGACGGACCAGAACTATCAGGGCGACCGCCACAGCAGGCAGCGCGAGCGCGTATTCTTTTGACAGCATCGCAGCGACATAGGCCAAGATAGCCGCAAACCAGAAGCGGGGTTGCTCCGATACCAGCGCTTTCAGAACGGCCCACAAAGCGATCACGCTAAACAGCGTCGCCATGACAATGGAGCGCTGCGTCAGGTAAGCCACCGCGTACACCGCAGTGGGGTTAAGCGCGTACCAGGCCACGCCTATGAACAGCGCCCAGCGCAATGATTGCTGCGATTTTTTGTCGGTCGCTTCCGACAGGCGCAGACCAAGCAGCAATTGGCGATAAAAAATGAAAAGCATCGCGACCACAGCCAGACGTAGCAGCACGTTGACCGGTCGCTGCACCCACCAGCCATCGCCCACCAATGCATGCAACCAGACAATCATGTTGTACGACAGCACGCGGGGCTTCAGCGCAAACAAGTTGCCGTATTCCGCAAACAATTGCTCACTGGCAATGATGGCGTCGTCGAACACGAGCGCATCCCGAAGCCACCGCAGATAGAGGCGCAGCACGAGCAGTAACAAGACCGCGAAGACTAGCCGAGAGGCCTGTTGGAATCAGGCGGTATTGAGAGCGTTCAAAGAGTGCGACGAATGCTTTGTGATGCGATTGCGGAGCCTGACGTGGGGTTGATTGGCAATCAAAAAAGAGCAACAAAAAAGCCACCGCAAGGGTGGCTTGGTTGCTTGGCGGAGACGAAGGGATTCGAACCCTTGATACAGCTCATCACCGTATACTCCCTTAGCAGGGGAGCACCTTCGGCCTCTCGGTCACGTCTCCGTTAGCCGCTGATTATAGCGGGGTTTCAAGCGGCTGCGGGTTAACCGTTTAGGTGACAATTTTGTCCAGTTCAAACGCCTTATGAAGCGCGCGTACCGCAAGCTCCATGTACTTGTCGTCGATCACCACGGAAATCTTGATTTCGCTGGTGGAAATCATTTGAATGTTGATGCTCTCTTTCGACAGCGTTTCGAACATGAGCGCAGCAATGCCCACATGTGAGCGCATGCCGATGCCGACGACCGAAACTTTGGCGCATTTGGCGTCACCAATTACGCTTTTCGCCTGAATCACGTCCTGCACATCCGCCTTTAAAACGTCGAGGGTTTTTTGAAGCTCGTTCCTGTGCACCGTGAATGAGAAATCCGTGGTTCCGCCAACGCCGGCGTTCTGGATAATCATGTCGACGTCGATGTTCGCTTTGGCGACCGGCCCCAGGATCGCAAACGCGATGCCCG
>JBBRVM010000576.1:0-2586 GCA_038246865.1 Burkholderiales bacterium | reverse complement strand
TTCGTGCTCAATGGCGGCATCACCACGCCCGCGAAAAGCAGAGAACTCGCCGAGCAGTTTCACGGCGTGATGCTGGGTCGCGTCGCTTATCACGACAGCTACACGTTAGCGCAAACGGAGCACGCGATGTTCGGCACGCCGCTGCCCACGCGCGAACAAATTGTGGGAAAAATGCTCGCGTACACCGAACGTGAAATCGCGCTAACGAAAGGGCAGTCGCACCCAACGCGCATACGCGATGTGTCACGCCACATGCTCGGCTTGTTCACCGGGCAAGTCGGTGGCAAGTCATGGCGACGGATGCTTTCGGATGCAACACTACTCAACGAGAATGATCCTCAGCTTTTCCTGAAAGCGCTGCCCTATCGCGGTGACTACGACGATCACCGGCAGCCGATTTTGGATGCGATGGCGGGGTAGCGAGAACCCCTCCGGCGCCAAGCGCCACCTCCCCTATTTTGCAGGGGAGGCAAATGCGGAAAGTCTCCCCTGCGAAGTAGGGGAGATGTCACGAAGTGACAGAGGGGTAGCGTCGAGCGCTACTCGATCTTGAGTCCGGTCCTTTCAATAATCCGCTTCCACGTCACCTGCTCTTTCTTGATGAACGTGGCGAATTGCTCCGGCGTACCGCCGCCTGCGCGGGCATCATCCTTAGCAAATTTCGCGGTGATGCCGCTGCTCTTGAGTGCATTGTTCGCAGCCGCGTTCAATTTGTCGATAATCGCTTTTGGCGTTTTTGCTGGAGCAAGAATGCCGTACCACTGTGACGTTTCAAAGTCCTTGTAACCGCTCTCGGCGACCGTCGGCACGTTCGGCAAAGACGCCATCCGGTCATGCGATCCAACCGCGAGCGCGCGCAACTTTCCCGCACTGATTTGCCCCATGAGTGCAGGCGCACCAGTGAACGTCGCCTGCACGCGACCACCCAGAATGTCCTGCAACATCGGGCCCGTACCTTTGTACGGCACATGAATCATTTTGATGCCGCTCTCCGCCATGAAATATTCCATCGCGAGGTGACCCGATGAACCATTGCCCGCTGAGCCGTAAGTGATCGTGTCCGGCTTCGCCTTCGCCAGCGCGACGAATTCCTGAAGCGTTTTCGCGGGCACATCAGGCGACACTGCCAATAAACTCGGCACCCGCGCCAACAGGATCACCGGCGCGAACTCTTTGTTGACGTCGTACGGATGCTTTGGCATGGCGAACGGATTGACCGCCAGCGTGCCAACGTGTCCGAGGATGATGGTGTGGCCGTCGGCCTCCGCCTTCGACACTTCGGTCATCGCGATCACGCCCGCGCCGCCCGGTTTGTTCTCGACGAACACGGTTTGACCAAGCGTGGTTGATAACTCCTGCGCCACTGCACGGGCGACAATCTCGCTGGTGCCGCCGGGCGCGAATGGCACGACAAAACGGATGGATTTTGTTGGCCATGCTTGGGCATGAGCGAACGTTGTGCCGAGCACGAACGTGGTGAGTAACAGATAGCGCGCGAACATGAATGCCTCCTTAAGCAAAAAGCGAATGCCGCAGAGGATAGCGCGAAGTACTGCTGGTTCGCTGTCGCGGCTGTCATCGCCGGAAACATTTCGGTGCGAAGCCCTACTTCGCGACACTGCTGTCAGTTTTCTTAAACGCACTCTTGATGAGGCGAAACAGGCTCGCGCTCAATCCTTTGGCAAGCGGCAGGCTCGGGTCGCTATTCGAAGCCACTTGTGTCGATTGATTAGCTGGAACACTTTTCAGCACATGATTCATGCCCTTAATGATGACCAGACCGGCACGATCCGGTGTCCCAGACAGCGCAAAACCATCTCACCATTAACTTGCTACTGACCCATGTCGTGGTGATCCCGCTTCCAGCAGACTGCTGATCGCGATGCGCGTCGGGTCGTTCGCGTTTCTCATTGCATCCAGTGAACCAACCTGTTGATTCCAATCAACCCAGTGGGCACGTTCAGCGCATACTATCGCCTCATAACTGGAGTACGCCGTGAAAATACTTGTCCCTATTGATGGTTCGGAGCTTTCGCTGAATGCGGTGCGCTATGCACTGCGCCTGATTCATCAGGGTCTGCATGCCAACTTCGTACTCGCAACCGTGCTGGAGCCGAGCGGCATGTCGGAACTACTCATGATGCCGGATCCGCAGGAACGCGAAGCCGTCAACCAGTCGGTTGGCGCACAGACGCTCGACGCTGCCGCCACGCTGCTGGAGGCTGCGGGCGTTCACTTTGAACGCGAAGTGCGCACGGGCTACGCGGCTACGGAAATCGTCGATGTGGCGGAATGTTTCGGTTGCGATGCAATCATGATCGGCGCTCGCGGCCTGGGCACGTTGCGCAGCGCACTGCTGGGCTCAGTCTCACAGGCGGTGCTTCACGCAGCAACGATGCCGGTCACCATCGTGCCTCACACTAGATCACAGACCGGCGCGCTGGATTTGGCCGGGGAGCCTGCGGTTACTTAAACACGACCGGTGCCCGCACCCCGACGCCGCCGCACAACCACCGTGCCCGCCATCTTGTCGTGCCAGCCCTGTTTCCTTGGATCGAACGCGACCCAGATGAGGCCAAGGCCGAA
>JBBRVM010000575.1:0-2590 GCA_038246865.1 Burkholderiales bacterium | reverse complement strand
CTTGTCGTCGACCGGAAAGAAGCCCATCGTCGCGCCGTATTCCGGAGCCATGTTGCCAATCGTCGCGCGATCCACCACGTTCAAACTCGCCGCGCCTTCGCCAAAAAATTCAACGAATTTACCGACCACTTTTTGTTGCCGCAAAAGCTCGGTGACGGTCAGAACGAGATCGGTCGCCGTGATGCCCTCACGCAGCGCGCCTCGCAGCTCTACGCCGACCACATCCGGCGTCAATAAATACACCGGCTGCCCAAGCATCGCGGCCTCCGCCTCGATGCCACCGACGCCCCACCCGACGACGCCGACACCGTTGATCATCGTCGTGTGGCTGTCGGTGCCGACCAGCGTATCGGGGAACACTACGCCGTCCTTAATCTGCACGCCGCGAAACAGGTACTCAAGATTCACCTGATGCACGATGCCGATGCCCGGCGGCACGACCTTGAACGTGTCGAACGCCTGCATGCCCCATTTCATGAATTGATAGCGTTCGTGATTGCGCTGAAACTCCAGCTCCATGTTCTGGCGCAGCGCGTCGTGCGTGCCGTAGAAATCGATCATCACCGAGTGGTCAACCACCAAATCCACCGCGACCAGTGGCTCAATTCGTTTCGGATCTTTACCCAGCTTCATCGCAACGTCGCGCATCGCGGCCAGGTCCGCCAGCAGCGGTACGCCGGTGAAATCCTGCAACACCACGCGCGCGACGACAAACGGAATTTCGTCCGAGCGAACTGCGACCGGCTTCCAGTTGGCAAGCTCAGTGATGTGTTCTTCCTCTACTTTTTTGCCGTCGCAATTGCGCAGCACCGATTCGAGTACGATGCGAATCGACACCGGCAAGCGGCTGATCGCGCCGACACCGGCGGCCTCCAGGGCAGGCAGGCTGTAGTAATTGAGGGTGCGCCCGGAGTGGGGAAGCGAGAGCGTGGTGAGCGTGTTGTGCAGACTGTGCAGCATCTCTGTGTCCTTCGGGGGTTGACGGCGAGGGGTGTCCGACAGCCCTATTGTCGCGCCGTTGCGTGTCAGCGGCTAGCCGCTATGCTTGGAACCTTGTTTCGGGCTTCGAATTCGTACATCAGCTTTTTCGTGAAACGTCGGCGGAATTTGGGCCAGTGTCCGATAAAGCTTTAAGTCGACTTACGGCTAAATGTGCGTTTAGCCCATAATAAGCCGTCATTTGACGGAAAAGTTGTTTCGTAAAACTTCCTCTCAAGTTGCCATGCAAACCGTTCACGTCAGCCTCGCCGACCGCCCGTATCCGATTCACATTGGTCCCGCGCTCATTGGCAACACGGGCGTGCTCGCGCCGTTTGTGACCGGTACGATTGTCGCCATCGTCACCAACGAGACCGTTGCGCCGCTGTTCCTCGCCAAGGTCCGCGAATCGGTGCATGCACTTGGCAAACAGGCGATCGAGATCGTGCTCCGTGATGGCGAGGCTTATAAAACGGCGGCCTCGCTCGATCAGATCTATTCGGCAATGCTTTCCGCCAAATGCGACCGTAAAACGACCCTCATCGCTTTGGGCGGCGGCGTGGTGGGTGATGTGGCGGGTTATGCGGCGGCGACGTACCAGCGTGGCATTCCGTTCGTGCAGATGCCCACTACGCTGCTCGCACAGGTAGATTCGTCCGTCGGTGGCAAGACGGCTGTGAATCACCCGCTCGGCAAGAACATGATCGGCGCGTTTTATCAGCCGCAAGCGGTTCTCTCTGATACTGCTGCGCTGAAAAGCTTGCCGCCGCGCGAATATGCGGCGGGCCTGGCCGAAATCATCAAGCATGCGCTGATCTTTGACGAGCCGCATCTGGCTGAGCTTGAGCGCGACGTTGATAAATTGAACGCCCGTGATGACGAAACCCTGGCGCGTGTGATCGCTCATTCGTGCCGCATCAAGGCGGATGTGGTGCAGCGCGACGAACGCGAAACGCTGGGCATTCGTGCGCTGTTAAATCTTGGCCACACTTTTGGCCACGCCATCGAAACCGAGATGGGCTACGGCGCCTGGGTTCATGGCGAGGCGGTGGCGGCGGGTTGCGTGCTTGCGGCTCAGCTGTCGCATGAATTGGGTCATTTGAATGCTGCCGACGTTGCTCGCGCCACGCGCTTGTTTTCGGCGGTGAATTTGCCCGTGAGACCACCGAAGTCGGACGCCGCGAAACTCGTATCCCACATGCTGCGCGACAAGAAAAACGAAGGCGGCGTGGTTACGCTCGTGTTGCTAAAGAAGCTCGGTGAAGCGTACCTTGATCGAACGCAGAGTGAGGCTGCGCTAGTGACGTTTTTGCGCGCGAAAATCTCGGCCTAGCGGTGAGCTGGATCAAAGCTGCCAGGCTGCGCCGCTACAACTGATCCCGCAACTGCTCCGCCGCTTCTTGCATCGCTGGCACAAATCGTTTGACTGCCACGCTCGCGGGCAGCGTCGCGCTCGACATCGACACGCCAATCGCGCCGACCGGCAGACCCGATCCGTCAATCAACGGCACCGCAATGCCGCGCAGGCCAAGCTCGAACTGGCTCTCACTCAAGCCGTAACCCTGTTTGCGCATCTTGATGATGTCTTTCTTTATCAGCGAGCGATCCACGG
>JBBRVM010000574.1:0-2596 GCA_038246865.1 Burkholderiales bacterium | reverse complement strand
CGGACGAAATCCTGCATTTCCTGATGCGTGAGTCCCACTTGCAGTGCAGATTGCAGAAGTGATTCGTATACATCATTTGGCACTGTCCGCTGCGACGGGCTTGTCAGTTCGCGGATCGTGAACGCAGCATCCTGAGCGTTGATGTAGAGCGGTGCTACAGGTTCCCACATCGCGGGCACGCGGGCGAATGGCATCGGTGGCGTGTCGCTCATCAGGTCTGCGGCTGCTAGTCCAGAGCCAGCGTGTGTGGGGGAGGCGAGGGTATAGCTACACGTTTTGGAGAGTATGCCTACCAGGCGAACGGCGACGGGCAGGCGTCCCGGCGCGAGTGACAGCGGATTGAGCCAGGCCATCAGCCAAAGTTGCAGTGACTGATTGGTTAGT
The DNA here is from genome assembly GCA_038246865.1 of Burkholderiales bacterium. Classification (GTDB taxonomy): domain Bacteria; phylum Pseudomonadota; class Gammaproteobacteria; order Burkholderiales; family Casimicrobiaceae; genus Casimicrobium. The sequence continues at coordinate 2,212 of JBBRVM010000574.1, read as the reverse complement.
TGAACGCGGTTGGTCCGGTCCGTGAACTTTTCTGAAATCACATATCCCGTAAGCGCATAGACGGTGCGCCAAAAACCTGGCGGAGGGCTGCGATAGCCAAGATTGCAGCCAGCATAAATGCGGGCCAGGACTCGCATCGCTGTCCCGATCGCTTTGCTTGACAGCAGCGTTGTCCTGTAAAGCGCCATGGGATGGCCCTGGCCAAGACCTGATTTGTGCCACAACGCTTTGCCGATGCCTATGTAGGCTTCCAGCGCCTGAAGCGCATCAGCAGGCAAGGGGTGTTCGGCGTTCCAGTACGATGCTTCCAAAACATCCCACAATGGGTTCGCCAGTATCGTGGCGGTTCCGTCGAAGTCGCCCGAGCGCAGCTCTGACACGAGCGCACGAAGCCGTTGTGCGGCTTCTTCGGAGGGGTTGGACGGTGCGACTGTCATTTCAAACCTGGGAGTTGCAATATGGGGTAGTGACCACATAGCCGACAAAAGGGCCATTTGGCCGTGGCTTCGGCTGACCGGTCGGCGAAACCGAAGCTATCATATAAACCATAGGCATAGGAGAGATTGGGCTTCCAGTGAAACGGCACTGGGATGACGACGAGCTTGACGCGCATTGGACGCTCACCTCCAGCGAACAAGCGCTGCTAGCGGGACGTACTGGCCACGGTCGATTTGGTTTCGCGGTGCTGCTCAAGTTTTTTCAGCATGAGCGCCGATTTCCCGATTCGCGACGGGAGCTACCCGCCGAAGTTGTGCGCCATATGGCTGAGCAATTATCGATGCCCATTACTGCTCTGGAGCGGTTTGACTGGGCAGGGCGCACCGCAAAACGCCAGCGTACGGAAATACTTTCTTGGCTCGGTGTACGACGCATGGTGGCCAATGACTGGGCGTTGCTTTCGACTTGGATTCGAACGAACTTGCTGCCGAGCGACCATTCGCTTGAGCAACTCACTGAGCGCACTGATGAATGGTTACGGGCTCAAGGCCTCGACACCACAGGCGCAACGCGACTGGCGAAGTTGTTGCGCGGCGAGGTACACGCCTATGTAGCCGAGCTATTGCATGGCATCATCGATTGTATTCCCGGCCCGTCGCGTGAAGCGCTTGATCGCCTGCTCGGCGTTGACACAGAAGACGAGTCCGAGCCCGCCACGACTGACGCTACGCCGCAGGATGATCTATCTCGCGAAATCAGTTTTTCACAATTGCGCGGCGATGCTGGTCGCGCCAGTCTGGACACCCTACTAGGGGAGCTGCTTAAGCTCGAAACCCTTCGCAAACTGAACTTACCGAATCGTGCCATCGAGGAGCTACCGTCGAAGTGGCGGCAGAAATTTCGTCTGCGCGCGAGCGTTGAATCGATCTGGGACTTGAGGCGACACCCCGCGCACGTTCGCTACGCAATCGTGGCCGCCTTCTGCTTTCAGCGCCAGCACGAAATTATTGATGGGCTCATTGATTTGCTGATGCAGATCATTCACAAGATCGACACCCGAGCCGAGAAAAAAGTCGAAGCACAGTTACTCGAAGACTTCCGCCAGGTTCGGGGAAAGACAGGGGTGCTGTTTCGATTGGCGGAAGCTGCGGTTAATCATCCAGACGACTGCGTCAAAGACGCGCTCTACCCCGTGGTGGGTTTGCAAACGCTCAAGGATCTGGTCCGAGAATTCAAGGCAACAGGCCCCGCGTTTCGGCGCGTGGTGCATACAGTGATGCGTGCATCGTACGGAAATCACTATCGCCGGATGCTGCCGCAGCTGCTCGATGCGCTTGAATTTCGCAGCAACAACGAAGCTCACCGTCCAGTGATTGAAGCCTTGAGTATTTTGCGCAAGTGTCGTAACAGTCGCCAGCAGTATTTCAAACTCGACGAGCTCCCGGTCAAGGGCGTCATTCGCGACAAGTGGCGCGAGATCGTCATCGAGGAAGACAAGAATGGGCTGGAGCGGATCAACCGAATCAAATATGAGATTTGCGTATTGCAGTCACTGCGTGAACGGTTATAGTGCAAAGAAATATGGGTGATCGGTGCCGAGCGCTTCCGTAATCCAGACGATGATCTTCCGGCTGCGGTGAATGTCAAGATAGTTGTCGCATAAATCATGCGGCTTTTTGTTGAATCGGAATGTCGGCGGCGTGAGCTTTGACGACCGAATCGCGTTCGGGGTTGAGCGTGACAGGGCCGATGGGTTTCCAGTTTCGAGTGTCGG
>JBBRVM010000573.1:0-2598 GCA_038246865.1 Burkholderiales bacterium | reverse complement strand
GGTAATAACCCGCCGCGCGCAGCCACTTTGCCTGTGGTGAGTGGCGGCGCTGCGCAAGGTAATGCATTGGCGCGAAACGCAAACATCATCGCAGACAAAGATCGCAACGCTTTATTAATTGTCGCGACCCAGGCTGAATACGCTTCGATTGAAGCGGTCATCAGAAAGCTTGATGTCGCGCCCAAGCAAGTGGCTATCGAGGTTCAAATCGCCGAAGTGCAGCTCGTTGGTGATTTTGCATTCGGTTTGCAAACGTACTTCCAGGGTAAGGTTTTGGGCGCACAAAATCGCATGACCTCCGAAAATGGTTTTGGTCAAATCGTTGGCGGCGCCTTCAATTACACCTGGAAAAAGACCGACGCCATTCAAGCGTTGTTAAACCTGTCTGAAACCAAGAAAAATCTGCGCGTTATTTCTCAGCCAACCTTGATTACGGTCGAAAATCAGAAAGCGACCTTTGCGTCGGGCAAACAGATATCCGTCCGCACACAGACAAGCACCAACACCTCGATTACGACAGGCTCGGTCGACAGCTACCAATACATCAATACGGGCATCAATGTGTCAGTCACACCTCGTGTGAGTGGCAACAATGTGTTTCTGGAAATTCAACAGGAAATCAGCGATAGCTCACCCAGCGCAGTCGCGTCGAACCCGAATCCTGACATTTCGAAGAGCTCTGCCTCGACCAACGTCATGGTGGGATCGGGCGACACGATGTTGATGGGCGGGCTTTTTCAGGAAAAGGGCTCGACAACCTCCTCAGGCTTGCCTTTTGTGTCGAGCATACCGGTCCTGGGAGGTCTGTTCGGACAGCAGGGCTGGTCTTCGGATCGCACCGAATTGGTGCTTCTTATCACCCCGCGAGTCCTGTCCACCACTGAGGAAACGCGCGGGGTCGTTGACGAACTTAGAAAGCGTCTGCGCAGCATTGAAGAGACCGCACCCTCTGCTTCAACAAGTGGACTGCCGACACGCGCAGAAGACCGTGCCAAGCTTGCTGCCGACATTCGTGCGTTAAATGGGTCGCTCGGCGGCGTCCTGACAAAACCAGAAGTTATGCCAGGTGCACCGCAGTAATTGGCGGTGGAGCGGCAGATGAAAGACACATACCCCAGCACCCTTCCGCTTCTATCGCGCGCTTTGGCCCGGATAAAAGTGACTTCTCACCCCACCACGGCTCACGTAACCCTGATCAAAACGGCCTAGTGCCCCCGAACTGTCTCATAAATACAACGCTGAAAATGCCTCAAAAATCACCACCAATTCATCGGTCAATCGTCAGTCTTCTCGCGGGATTTATGGCGTTGATGGTTCATCATGCCGTCGCCCAGACCTCTGTAACAACGGTCGCGGAGGAAAAAGCGCCAATTTCTGCAGACGTAAAACCAGTCGCGACATCCCCGAAAGCGAGCGAACCAGCGATCGTTCCGACCACAGCTGCGGCGCTTCAGCCCATCGACGACGCTACGCGCTGGGGCGCACGGGCAAAAGAGCGCTCAAATGCCCGCTGGGCGCTGATCGCAGAGAAAAAATTCGACGCAGCCTATGAGTTCTACACGCCCGCTGGCCGCGCGTTATTCACCTTGGCGGAGCATGTCGGGCAATTGCAAGGCCTCAACTATCTCGACGGCACGGCTCACGCAAGCGAGTGTGATCGAGATCGATGCAAGGTTGACGCGCGCGCCACAATCTACATTCAGATACCTCGTATCGGACCGCGAAAGCAAACGGTGTATCTGGACGAGCACTGGGTGCTTATTAATGGCGAGATGTGGTTGCTACGCCGGTGACTTTGCGCTATAGTTTCATCCACGGTCTTGAATAAAAGTTCAAAAAACCAAATCGCTGTTGGTTCTAGAAGAATCTCTATACTCAATTGAGGAGTTTTCCGAATAATGAAGATGCTTAAACACACATCGGTCACTGCTGCCCTACTGGCTGCTGGTGCCGTAACCTTCGCTGGGGGCGTATCTGCCGTCGGCGTGAATGGTGACGGACTGGGCGAAGCCCTGCTTTACCCGTATTACACGGCACGTGGCGGTAACAATACGCTGCTGTCTGTCGTAAATACAACAACAAACGCTAAGGCAGTTAAGGTTCGTTTCCGCGAAGCCAAAAACTCCGAAGACGTACTTGACTTTAACCTTTACTTGTCTCCATATGACGTTTGGACCGCTGCGGTTGTCCAAAACGGCGCTGGCGCACGTTTGATTACGGGCGATGCTAGCTGTACAGCTCCAGCCAAGACTTCTTGGGTGTCGTTGGGCGGTGGCGCTTACGCTGTGGACTTCTTCGGCTTTGCGTACAACGCAACAGACGGTGGCGCTGCTCAGACGCTGGATCGTACCCTTGATGGTTACGTTGAAATCATCGAAATGGCGACCATCGTTGCGAACACTACTGTTGGTGGCCCAATCTGGACTGGCGCTAAACACAATGCAGCAGGCGTTCCTCCTTGCACGAACATCCCAACGGGCGCTGTTTCTGTATCGGGTGTCGGCATTGATCCACCTTCAGGCGGCATGTTCGGTGGCGTGACCTTCATCAGCACCGGTAACGGTGCTTCGACCAGCGTAAACGCTACGGCGCTTAACG
>JBBRVM010000572.1:0-2600 GCA_038246865.1 Burkholderiales bacterium | reverse complement strand
AGCAGGGCGTCGGTAAACATGGGGTACGCATTCGATGAGTGCTTGAACGCAGGTATTGTCGAGCCGAACCTCGCGAAGCTCTGCGTGAGTGCGCTACATTGTGTTCTCTATTCCCAGATTCCAGTTTTTGACATGCGCATAGCAATCGGCGGCTTTCAACACGAGACCAACACCTTCGCACCTTCGCGTGCGACCTACGAGCGATTCGTTCAGGGCGGTGGCTGGCCACCGGTCTCCGTCGGTAACGAAATTTTCGAGCGCTTCCAGAATCAAAATATTCCTATCTCGGGATTCATGAACGAGATGGGCTCGGCGCACACGCTGGTGCCCACCGCGTGGGCCGCAGCAAGCCCGAGCGCGCAGGTCACCGACGATGCGTTTGACCGCATCGCAGGCGCGATCTGTGATGGCATTCGAAAAGCCAACGCCGACATGATCTACCTTGATCTGCACGGCGCGATGGTGACGGATTCACACCCCGATGGCGAAGGCGAGTTGTTGCGACGTGTGCGCGCAGTCGTCGGGCCAAAAATGCCAATAGCCGTGAGTCTTGATCTGCATTCAAACACCACGCCCGAGATGTTTGCGCTGGCAGAAATGCTGGTTGCGTATCGAACCTATCCGCACATCGACATGGCTGAAACAGGAGCGCGTGCGGCGTTTTATCTGAAGCAGCGCATCGGCGGCATCGAAGCGCCCAAGCTTGCTTCGCGTGTGCTGCCGTACCTGATTCCGATCACCGCACAATGCACTGATTTGTTCCCCGGCAACGACATCTACAAGCTCGTCGGGCAGCTTGAATCAGCGAGCGTGCTGAGCGCATCATTTACCCCCGGATTTCCGGCGGCGGACTTCGAAGGTTGCGCGCCAGTGGTGTGGGCTTATGGGATCAATGAAGCGGCTGCTAACGCTGCGGCGGAAAAACTGGAGCGTCGTGTACTCGCCGCCGAAGGCGAATGGGACGCACGCGTATTGACCGCTATTGACGCGGTCCGCGAAGCTCAATTGATCGCGAAGACGGCTCGCAAGCCAGTCGTCATCGCCGACACGCAAGACAACCCTGGCGCAGGCGGCGACAGCGACACGATGGGCATGGTGCGTGCCTTGCTTGAATGCCGCGCGGAACGCGCTGCCACGGGGCTCGTCGTTGACGGCGCAGCAGCGAAGGCGGCGCACGAGATCGGGGTCGGCAAAACGCTCAACTTCGCGCTGGGCGGCAAGAGCCGAATCCCCGATGATTCGCCGCTGCAATTGCCGTGGATGGTTGAGGCGCTACATGAAGGTAATTTCGCGGCGACGGGCCCGTTTTATCGCGGCATGAAAATGCGCCTCGGGCCGTCGGCTTGCCTGCGCTATCAGGGCGTGCGTATCGTGGTCGCGAGCTACAAAACGCAGCTTGCGGATCAGGCGATGTATCGCTACGTCGGCATCGAGCCTACCGAACAGGCGATTCTGGTTAATAAAAGCTCGGTGCATTTTCGCGCGGATTTCACGTCGATTGCCGAGCAGATTCTGGTCGCTAAAGCGCCGGGACCGATGGCAGCTGATCCGGCCGATTTGCCTTGGAAACACCTGCGGCGCGGCATTCGATTGAATCCATTTGGCAAGATTTTTTAGTTGGCGGGCACGATCGCGAAGTCTCCGGCGGTTGACCTGCGTCAGAATTGGCGATAGCGACGCCACCTATACTGGCGTATCGAAACATAGATAAACAAAAGGAGTCTGGAATGAAAGTATTGCTCGCGGTCGACGGTAGCGCTGACACCAAGAAGATGCTCGCCTACCTGACCGAGCATACGGGGTTGCTCGGTGTTACCCCGCATCTGTTTGTGCTGAATGTGCAGCCCGCAATTCCTGCCCGCGCTGCGAACGCGGTGGGGCGCGAAACCGTCGATCTCTACCATTCCAGTGAAGCGGAGAAGGTGCTGCGTCCCATTGGCAAATTTCTCGACCGGCACGGTGCCGACTACACGTCAAGCTACGCTGTGGGCCACGCTGCAGAGGAGATCCTCAAAGCGGCAAAAAAGAACAAAGTCGATCTCTTGATCATGGGTTCGCGCGGGCGCGGCGCCATTGGCTCGCTACTGTTGGGGTCCGTTGCACAATCGGTTCTGTCGGCCAGCGAAGTCCCTGTGATGGTGGTTCGCTAAGGCCTAATTTTTCCGGGGGATGAAAGTGTCCGCTATCGGGCAACGACCGGTCGGATTTAGTCGTGCGAACGGCGCAACCGATGATTTCAATGATCCGCTTAATCGAGCGCAGCGCTGCTGCAGCTGGGGGTGATCGCCTGGAATTGAGAGATCGGCGTGCCGTCGGCTGAAATCGACGAATGTTCAATTTGCGCCAGCGATACCGGTAAAAATTCCCAGCCCGCATCGATAAACACAACGATACCGCCAACGAACCAAAATCCGACTGGCGCCGAGGCGGTCAAGCCTTCTTCGTTGTGGCGTGGCGGAACGCCATTCTGAAGTCGATGTTAGTGTCGTTCTGCCAGCGGCAGGCGCGCGTTGCGAATTTTTCCATCGACTCGAGCACCTATTTGAAAATCGGATTTTCGGCCGATTTTTTCATGGTGATGTCGTCCCAGGCCTTGAGTT
>JBBRVM010000571.1:0-2602 GCA_038246865.1 Burkholderiales bacterium | reverse complement strand
CCTTCACTACCAAACCTTGAACCCGTTCAAATTGAAGCGCGAAATCGACGATACTCTTGCCCGAATCTTTAACAATGCTCGGTACGCTGACTTGTGAGTCAACGATAGGCCCTTCGGTACGATTAGTTGTGAGTCAATTCGAAAAGGCCGACTATGCTGCGGCTGAGCGCCGATTGACCTGCTTGTCGATAATGTTCGATTTACGAACCTATCCCCGGTGCTACGGTATTTTCAACGATAAGCTGACGCAGATCTTGCCACTGCGACTTTATGCCGAAACGCGTAGTCGGCGCTAGTTCCGCAGTGCAGCATAATGCCCCGATGGACGACAAAAATTCCCCCTCTGACGACAAAGACGCGCCACTCAAAGCCGACACCCGTCTGCTCGGGCGATTGCTTGGAGATGTGATTCGCGCGCAACGTGGCGCCGCCACGTTTGAGAAGGTGGAGTCGATTCGTCAGGAGTCCGTGCGCTTTCATCGCGAAGGTGCTTCGCATCGGCTGCTCGACGCTACGCTTACCGACCTGAGTGTCGAGGAGGCCCTTGATGTCGTGCGCGCCTTCACCTACTTCTCGCATCTGGCCAACATCGCGGAAGACGTTCAGCAAAATCGCCGTCGTCGTCATCACAAAAAAAGTGGCTCCGCCCCGCAACCGGGCTCGCTCGCGGCTGCGTTTGATCATCTGAAATCCGCCCATATCAGCGGCAATGAAATCTGGCATTGCCTCTCGCGAGCGAATATCAGCCCAACGCTCACCGCGCATCCCACCGAGATTAAACGGCAGAGCACACTCGACGCCGAGCGCGCGATTGCCAGAGCGTTGTCGCTCGATGAGGATGACCGCGAGGCGCATCTGCACCGCATGATTTTGCAGCTCTGGCAGACCGCGATGTTGCGTCTGACCAAGCTGCGGGTGCGCGACGAAATCGACAATGCGCTCAACTACTTTCGCGCCAGTTTTCTCTCCGAAGTGCCGCGTCTTACCGGCAACACTTTGGCTGCACTCGAAGCTCACGACGGCACGTTAGCGCAGCTCCCCGCGTTTCTGAAAATCGGTATGTGGATCGGTGGCGATCGCGATGGCAATCCGTTCGTCAACGCCGACACGCTTGACTATGTGATCGACACTCAGTCCGAGCTGGTCCTTTCGCATTACCTCGCGGAAGTGCACGCACTGGGCGCCGAGCTTGCGATGTCGAGCCGCCTGGTCGAAGTGTCGTCTTCGTTGAATGATCTGGCGGAGCGCGCAGGCGATGCGTCGCGCTTTCGCGTTGATGAGCCCTATCGCCGCGCGCTCTCCGGCATTTACAGCCGGCTCGCTGCGACCTATCGCAGCGTGACGGGTGAGACGACCGCTCGCAAGCCGCATAATCCGGACGCGTCGCCATATGTCACGCCAGATGAGCTGTCTGATGATCTGGAAATCATCGCCGAATCACTCACGCAACACGGCTCCGGCGTGATCGCCGATGCCTGCGTGTGGCCGCTCAGGCGCGCAATTCAAACGTTCGGCTTCCATCTGGCGCCGGTGGACTTGCGGCAGAACTCTGCCGTGCACGAATCGGTCATCACCGAGCTGCTCGCGGGCTGTGGACTTTGCGAGAATTACGCGGCGTTGAACGAGGATGAAAAAGTCGCGCTGCTCAGTCGTGAGTTGGAGAGCGCCAGGCTTCTCGCCTCGCCGTACATGAAGCTCTCCGAAACCGCGCTCTCCGAGCTCGCGATCTATCGCAAAGCGGCCGAGGTGCATTCTCGGTTCGGGGCGGCAGCGCTGCCGCGCATGATTATTTCGATGGGCGAATCGCTCTCGGATTTGCTCGAAGTCGCCACGCTTTGCAAAGAGGTTGGCCTCGCGCGCGGAGGCGAAGTTCCGCATCTGGCTGTTGCTATCGTGCCGCTGTTCGAAACCATTGAGGACTTGCAGAACGCGCCCGCGGTCATGACCGGCGCGTTTGCGCATCCGCTCTATCGCCGCTGGATCACGGTGCAAAACGACGCGCAGGAAATCATGCTGGGCTACAGCGACAGCAACAAGGACGGCGGATATTTCACCGCCAACTGGTCGCTATATCGCGCCCAGCAGGCGCTGGTTGACTGTTTCGCGAAACACGGTGTTCGTCTTTGCCTGTTTCACGGTCGCGGCGGCAGCGTTGGGCGCGGCGGCGGGCCGAGCTACGAAGCCATTCGCGCGCAGCCTGCCGGCGCGGTGAACGGCTTCTTGCGCCTCACCGAGCAGGGCGAAATCATCTCCAGCAAGTACGGCGATCCGGACCTCGCGCAGAGGAATCTGGAGACACTGCTCGCGGCGGTGCTGGAGAGCACGCTGTTACCCAACATCGGAGGAGACGCTGCGCAGCAAGCCCGCTTCGAAGCCATCGCTGATCGCTTGAGCGCTCACGCGTTCACTGCGTATCGTGCGCTGGTTTACGTCGACGAAGGCTTCGTCACCTACTTCCGCGAAAGCACGCCGATCAAGGAAATCGCCGAACTCAACATTGGCTCACGACCCGCATCGCGAAAAGCCAGCACGCGCATCGAAGATTTGCGGGCGATTCCGTGGGTGTTTAGCTGGGCGCAGGCACGCGTATCGCTGCCCGGCT
>JBBRVM010000570.1:0-2604 GCA_038246865.1 Burkholderiales bacterium | reverse complement strand
CCGGCGCTGACGCGGCGCGCGACAAAGCCGCGGTCATCGAGTTAGAACGGTTCCAATGCATTGATCATCGCGCACGGGTGTCCAAATTCTTCGGTTCAAATCGTATGATCGAATACATGCAGGATTTCTCCGCAAAAACGCCGATTGAGCCCCTCAGGACATGAATTCATGGCGCTGAGTTTGCTGCGCAAGCCGGCTCTTGCCGACGATGGTGATGAACTGACGTTTTGTTCGACGTGTGCTTTTTCCAAGGTGTGTCTACCACACGGCTACGACAAAGCGCAGCTGCGTAACTTGCATGTGCTGGTCGAGCACATCGGGCCATTCCAGGCGGGCGAGCACATTTTTCGTGAGGGTGATCCATTCAACGCGATCGCGGCGGTGCGCAATGGTTCGGTCAAAACCTATGTGATCGATTCGGTTGGCCGCGAGCAGGTGCAGGGATTTTTTCTACCCGGCGAGCCGGCAAAACTCCTGGACATATATGGACCCCGCCCCCGAAGCAAGCCCTGCAGTGCTCTTTCGGACCCGCAATAAACACCAATCCGCCCGTTCTTGCGTCGGTAACGCGGCGCCGCCGGCGCGGAGCGAGCGAGCAGACGTGACATGAGGGCCCCCTCCAAAGGGGCCCGTCACGGCTGATCGCCCCCGTTCGGATCACCGCTCGGGAGTGCCGTGAGCTTTCCCAGTCAGGCTTTGCACCCAGCTGGTTAGGCGCCTGTTTTCACCAGAACGCGGCGCGATGCCCTACAAAGTTACCCGTTCCCGCTGTTTTATCGCTGAACCCATTCGCCAAAAGAAATCGCGGACATATATGCGGCGTCGTGATGGGGCAATTTGTTGCGCCCCAGCGCCATGATGAGATCCGACCTTGGCTGCCTAAACACCCACAAGCAGTCAGTGCTGCGTGTCCTAAGTACGGCGTAGTCCAAGGTGGGATTTTCCGTTGGTTCATCAGGTTTGGGCGATTTAACTCGGCGGGAAAACTTAACTTTCAGACATCGATTGCAAGCAACGCGTCCAGCTCAAAATCAGTCGCTACTTGCCTTGCTGTGACGGGGTCGGAAGGCAAGGTTCACGTCAAACGACGCTTCGGTGCGCAGCACGATCCACGCTATCCGCGCGATCTTATTTGCCAATGCCACCACGGTTCGATTAAACCCCCGCCGCGCCAGCATGCCCTTGACCCAATCCGCCAGCGCGTCGTTGCGCCGATCAATCCACGTGACAACTGCACGCGCGCCGTGAATCAGCATCGTTCGCAGCTGCCGGTTACCGTTTTTGGTGATGCCTAACAGCTGCGTCTTGCCGCCAGAACCATGCTGACGCGGCACCAAACCCGTCCACGCCGACAGCTGCCGGCCACAGCGAAACTGCGCGCCCGAACCCACCGCGCCGACAAGGACCGTCGCCACGACAGGGCCAATGCCAGGCACCGTTTGCAGCCGCTTATATGCCGACGCCTCGCAACGGCTTGCAAGCGTCTGCGCCTGCAGCAGCAAAGCCAAAACGCGCTCATCAAGCTTGAGCACTTCCGCCCACAGGTCGCGCAGCACCCCACGTGCGGTCAAAGACAGCGAATTCTTCTCATCATCTAGCGCCTGCATCAGGCTCACACGCAGCCGCGCGCGCGATCGAATGGGGAGGCACACGCCGTACTCATGCGCAAAGCCATGCAGCGTGTTGACCATCCGCGTGCGCTGCACCACCACGCCGTCGCGCAGCTTCATCAGCATCGCCAGATCCTGCTGCTCAACGGACTTGATAGGCACCGGATGCAGCTGCGGACGATCAGCCGCTTCCGCAATCGCCAACGCATCCCCGCCATCGCTTTTGTGCACGCGCGTAAACGCCTTGACGTGTTGCGGCGGAATGAGCCTTGCTTTAAGCCCCAATGCCTCGAATTCTCGACCCCAAAAATGCGCCCCAGCGCAGGCCTCCAGCGCGACCAACGTGCCGGCCGGCAGCTGGCGCATATGATCCAAGAGCGTGTTGCGCTTCACTTGCTTGTTGAAAACCACTTTGTTGGCTTGGTTCAATGCGCAAATCTGAAAGTTCTGTTTCGCGATATCAATACCCACGCGGACGATGTTCATGCTGATGTCTTAAGGTTGAAGAGGCTCTGGTTTCGATCGAAGCCAGAGACTTTATGTCACGCCAACCCTCGGCGGGCGTCCATTGCATCACCCATCAAGATCGCCATTTTCCTACAACCTAAGTCGCCATTCGCCCAAGCTGACCGAACTCCCGGACACCCATCCTGACCGAACTCCCGGACACCCATCCAAATCGCCATTTTCCTACAACCCCAATCGCCATTCGCCCATAGCCCGCCTCTGACCGCCCCAGCAAACTGCGGTCATGACCTACCCTCGCTCACAGCTCGTTTCGCCCAGCACCGCCGGCGTCTACCACTGCGTATCACGGTGCGTTCGTCGCGCCTGGCTCTGCGGCGAAGACGCGCTCACCCAGCGCAACTTCGACCATCGCCGGCAGTGGATAGAAGATCGGCTCGCTTTGTTGGCGGGGTGCTTTGCGATTTCGGTTTATTCGTTCGCGGTCATGAGCAATCACCTGCATGCCGTGGTCAGCGTCGAGCCCGAT
>JBBRVM010000569.1:0-2611 GCA_038246865.1 Burkholderiales bacterium | reverse complement strand
CAGCGACGCGTTGCTGATCGAGCAGGATAAGCTGGAAAGAGCCGGTGCGGAACCCTGCAAAACTTTGCGCTGGCGTGTGAGGCGTACGCCTTTGCCGGGGGCAGAGCAGGCCGACAACGGATTTGTCGGCCTGCGTATTGAGCCATTGAGGGCATGCCGGTAAGTGGAAACGCGCGAAAACGAAAAATTAGGTAAATATCCGGCCGCCGCTGCCGTTCTATGCCATAAGCCGTATGTTTTGCTGGTCGGTCGATTTTGGAGAGTGGAATGAGAAAGAATTCACAGGGTTTCACGCTAATCGAGCTCATCATCGTCATCGCCATCATCGGCATCCTGGCAGCGGTCGCCTTGCCGCGCTACATCGCGGCGCAGAACGACGCCAGAACTGCCAAGGCGCAAGCTTTGTTCGGCAGTGTGCGGGCCGCTACCGCGCTGGCCAAGGCGCGATGCGAGCTGGATCTGGCGGCGGTGGTTGCCGGCGCCACCTGCACGACGACCGCCGGCACGGCCAATATGGATGGCACGGCAGTCGCAATGGTTAACCGCTATCCGGCGGCAACTGACGATGGCATCGTCGCGGCGGCGCAGATTGACGCGACCAATGATGGCGTCAGCATCGTAGCCGGGCCACCATTGACGATCACCATCAACGGCGCCCGTACCCCGGAAAATTGCCGGATCACCTATACCGCAGCACCCGCAAACGGATCACCCACCATCGTTTTAGACGCAAGCAACTGTTAATTTTGAAAGGGAAAGTCATGCAAAACCAGAAAGGTTTCACTCTGATCGAACTGATCGTCGTTATCGTCATTCTTGGGATTTTGGCGGCGACGGCGCTGCCAAAGTTCATCGATATACGTGGTGACGCTGAGGATGCCGCTGTTAAGGGTGTAGCAGGTGGGCTGGCCTCCGCGTCCTCGATAAATTACGGAGGCTGTGCCGTTACGAACAATTCGGTTACTACGAATAAATGTGTAAAGGTATCGAAGTGCTCTGACGTAGGCTCATTGTTGAATCCCGCTACCACGCTTTCAACGACTTGCAGTTCTACCGGCTACTATTTGCTGGCTGATACTGCCGTTGGTACAAACGGTTTGACGGCAACCTGCTCTTTGCGCAAAGGTAAAGATTCAACGTGTTCAACATACTGGACTGCTGATTTTGCAGCTATTGGTGCTGGGAACTAACGATTCGGTCATGGGGAGCAACAAGTCCGGAGCGCGGCGAAAAAGCGGCGACTCCGGACTTGTTCATAGAGAGAGTCAGAAACCGGTGGATTTTGGGATTGCTCGCGGCTTCACCCTCGTCGAACTGATCGTGGTCATGGTCATCGTCGGTATCCTGGCGGTGGCGGTGATTCCGCGGTTCGCCAGCAAGGCCGATTTCGATGCGCGCGGCTTCAGTGACGCGACGGCATCCATGCTCCGCTATGCCCAGAAATCGGCCGTCGCGCAGCGGCGGCTGGTTTGCGTGAGTTTCAGCGCGGCGTCGGTGTCGTTGACGATGGCGAGCAATTTTGGCGGGGTTTGCGACATGAATCTGGCCGGTCCCGATGGCGCCTCTCCTTACACGCTGCCGGTGCCCGCCGGCGTTAGCTTTTCGCCGGCGCCGACCGCTTTCAATTTTCTGCCCTCCGGCACGGCCTCGCTTCCGCAAATTATCAACGTCGTCGGCGTGTCGACTCCGATCACCGTCGCCGCGACCGGTCATGTCTATTGACGCGCGCCGTCAGCGCGGCCTGTCGCTGATCGAGCTGATCATCTTCATCGTGATCATCGGCGTCGGTTTGGCGGGAATCACTGTCACCTACAACACGGTGGTCGTGCACAGCGCCGACCCGATGGTGCGCAAACAGGCCCTGTCGATCGCCGAGTCGTTGCTGCTCGAGATCGAGCAGCAGGCATTCACCTGGTGCGATCCGCAGGACGCGAACGTGACGACGGCGACCAGCGCAGCGGGTTGCGCGGTCGCCGCCAACAACCAGGACAACGTGAGCGGGCAGACGCCGATCTCCGAGTCGCGCGGCAACAATGCGGATCCGTTCGATAATGTGGCGGACTATGGCGGCATCGCGAACGTCGCGGCGAGCGATATTCTGGGCAACAATATGGTCGCTGGCTATACGGTCAGCGTTGGAATTACGCGAGCCGGTGGTGTTGCCCCGTTCGCAGGTTTTCCAGCCAGTGCGGTGTTGCGCATCGCAGTGACGGTGATGGGGCACGGCGAGACGGTGACGCTGGTCGGTTATCGCACCCGCTACGCACCCAATGCGGCGGGCTGATGTCATGAGCCGATCGCGGAACCTGAGGCAGCAGGGATTCACGCTGATCGAGGCGATCATGGTCATCGTCATCACCGGCATCGTGGCCGGGATGGTCGCGATTTTTATCAGGCAACCGATCGACGCTTATGTGGATAGCGTTCGTCGCGCCGAATTGGCGGATATTGCGGATACTGCCGCCCGACGCGTCGCGCGGGACATTAGCGCCGCCTTGCCTAACAGCGTGCGAACTCCAGCGGCCGAGAACAGCTGCCTCGAGTTTATTCCGGCCAAAACAGGCGGGCGCTATCGAGCGGCTTCGAATGGTGCGGCGGGCAGCGAATTCCT
>JBBRVM010000568.1:0-2615 GCA_038246865.1 Burkholderiales bacterium | reverse complement strand
CATGAGGAACGGCTTGTCGATGTCGCGCTGCGGAACCGGAATGTACGAATCAAGCGCTGCCACCAGTTCGATGATCGCCGGAATCCCAATCGGGCTCTGATCGCCTTCCAGCGCCTTCAGCGCCGAACCTTTGATGATCGGTGTGTCGTCGCCTGGGAAACTGTACTTGTCCAGCAACTCACGCACTTCCATTTCAACCAGCTCCAGCAGCTCAGCGTCGTCCACCATGTCGGCTTTGTTCATAAACACAACAATGAACGGAACGCCAACCTGGCGCGCCAGCAGGATGTGCTCGCGGGTTTGCGGCATCGGACCGTCAGCAGCCGACACCACCAGGATTGCGCCGTCCATCTGCGCCGCGCCGGTGATCATGTTCTTCACATAATCGGCGTGTCCTGGGCAATCAACGTGCGCGTAGTGGCGGTTGATCGATTCATATTCAACGTGTGCGGTCGCGATCGTGATGCCGCGCGCCTTTTCTTCCGGCGCTGCGTCAATCTGGTCGTAGGCTTTGAATTCGCCACCAAAACGCTCCGCACCCACTTTCGTCAACGCCGCAGTCAGCGTCGTCTTGCCGTGGTCAACGTGCCCAATCGTGCCGACGTTTACGTGCGGCTTCTTTCGCTCAAACTTTGATTTTGACATGAGAAATAATCCTTACGAATCAGTTACTAAGCTTTTTTGGTCACTGCTTCAGCGATGTGGTTCGGCGCTTCAGCATAGTGATCGAATTCCATGGTGAACGTAGCGCGCCCCTGCGTTGCGGAACGCAAGCTGGTCGCATAGCCAAACATCTCACCCAGCGGGACCTGCGCGTTGATGACCTTCCCCGACGGCGAATCGTCGCTGCCCTGGAGAACACCGCGACGCCGACTGAGGTCGCCCATGACATCGCCCATATAATCTTCAGGCGTTACCACTTCGACCTTCATGATTGGCTCAAGCAAGACCGGGCTTGCTTTCGACACACCTTCCTTGAAGGCCATCGAACCGGCAATCTTGAACGCCATCTCGTTGGAATCGACCTCGTGGTAGGAACCGTCGATGATCGACACCTTGACGTCGACCACTGGGAACCCAGCGATCACGCCGTTTCCAAGCTGCTCTTGAATGCCTTTATCGACGGCGGGAATGTATTCCTTCGGAACCACACCACCCACAATTTTGTTCTCGAACGCGTAGCCGAAGCCGCGCTCCATCGGTTCGATGATGAGCACGACGTGGCCGTACTGGCCGCGCCCGCCAGACTGACGCACGAACTTGCCTTCCTGCTTGACCTGCTTGCGAATCGTCTCGCGGTACGCGACCTGCGGCTTGCCTACGTTGGCTTCGACGTTGAACTCGCGCTTCATGCGGTCAACGATAATTTCGAGGTGCAGCTCGCCCATACCGGCGATGATGGTCTGACCGGACTCTTCGTCCGAACGGACGCGAAAGGAAGGGTCTTCCTGCGCGAGTCGCGACAGGGCAACACCCATTTTTTCCTGATCGGCCTTGGTTCTCGGCTCAATGGCCATTGCAATCACGGGCTCCGGGAAAATCATCCGCTCGAGCGTGACCACATGGTCCTGAGCGCACAGGGTATCCCCTGTGGTGACATCCTTAAGACCGACGGCAGCAGCGATATCGCCCGCGCGCACTTCCTTGATCTCTTCGCGATTGTTCGCGTGCATTTGCAGCAGGCGACCAATGCGCTCGCGACGCCCCTTGATCGGGTTGAACACGGTATCGCCCGAATTCAAAACGCCGGAGTAGACGCGGAAAAAAGTCAAGGCGCCGACGTACGGGTCGGTCGCGATCTTGAAGGCGAGCGCGGAGAACGGCTCGGCGTCACCCGCTTGGCGGGTGGTTTCTGCATCACGCTCGTCGGTGCATTTTACCGGCGGGCGATCAATGGGCGAAGGCAAGTAGCGGATGACGCCGTCGAGCATCGCCTGCACGCCTTTGTTCTTAAACGCAGAACCGCAGAAAACCGGGATGATGTTGGCGGCAACGGTAGCTGCCCGAATTCCATTGATGATCTCTTCCTCAGTGAGCTCTTCACCCTCAAGGTATTTATTCATCAGATCGTCAGAGGTCTCAGCTGCGGCTTCCACTATCTGCTCGCGCGCCTTCGCCGCTTTTTCCTGCAAATTTGCCGGAACATCGCGGTACTCGAACTTCATGCCTTGGGATTCCATGTCCCAATGAACACTTTTCATCTTCAGAAGATCAATCACGCCTTCGAAATTTTCCTCAGCGCCAATCGGCAGCTGCATGGCAACCGGACGCGCGCCGAGGCGGGTCTTGAGCTGTTCGACCACCCCATCAAAATTTGCGCCTGCGCGGTCCATCTTGTTGACGAATGCAACGCGCGGAACGCCGTATTTGTTGGCTTGACGCCAGACGGTTTCGGACTGCGGCTGCACCCCGCCAACCGCGCACAGCACGAACACGGCGCCGTCGAGCACGCGCAAACTGCGCTCGACTTCGATCGTGAAGTCAACGTGGCCCGGCGTGTCGATGATGTTGAAACGGTGTTCGTTGAAAGACAAGTCCATGCCCTTCCAGAAACAGGTCGTCGCGGCCGAGGTAATGGTGATACCGCGCTCTTGCTCCTGCTCCATCCAGTCCAT
>JBBRVM010000567.1:0-2626 GCA_038246865.1 Burkholderiales bacterium | reverse complement strand
GTCGCGACTGCTGACGAAGTGCGAAGCTAGCGGCAACGCCAAGGCGTTGGCACTGATTACCCATATGTCGCCAGCCGCCTGGCGGCACATCCTGCTGAACGGGCACTACACCTTCCAGAGCAACGGCAAAATGATTGACCTGGCAATGGAATTGTCAATATTGCGGTTGACCAAAAAGCCGACAGAATGACGGGAGAACTTGGCACTGTCCAGTTGTTAAGTCATTGTTTTAAAATGCTTTTCTTCTATCGCACCAGGGTGAGGCAACAAAAGAAACAACTTTACTAGGGGTTCCACGCCGGAACCCCCGAAATTTTTGTCACCCCAAATCCAGCCCTTCCAGGAGGGTGTCCAGGTCGATCATCTTGCCGCCGCTCTGGAACGTGTAGTGCCCGTTTAACAGGATATGCCGCCAGGCCGCCGGCGACATCCGGGTGATCAGCTCCACGGCCTTGGCGTTGCAGCTGGCCTCGCACTTCTTCAGAAGGTGCGACAGGATTGCCGAGTTGTAATAGATGATCGCGTTAGCTATCAGCCTGGCGCATTGGTTGCTGATCTCGATTTCGATGTCGGTGCGCCCGGTCAGCTCCTTCTTTCCGCCAACCTGAGCGATGGTCGAGCGTAGCTGGTGGTAAGACTCGATGCGGTTCTGCGAGCGGTGGACGTTACGTTCCAGTTGTGGATCGCGCAGGTAGCGCAAGGTGTAGATGCTGCGCACAATCTTGTCGAACTCGAAGATCGCGCGCCGAGTCGGGTTCGTCGCAGTGTACGTGCACAGCTTGCGGATCAGCGTACCCTGGGTCATCTCCTTCAGCCCAATCGTGGCTACGATTTGGTTCATGTTCGGGTTTTCGGTCACGATCACCGGTAGGTCAGCCTGGCCGACCGGGCGGATCAAGAAGTTCTCGTACAGCGCCAAGTCGTCGGCGCAATACAGTTCCTTTAACTGGTCATTGAGGTTGGTAAAGCGCGGCTCGAAGCGCGGGCCAAACCAACTCAGGATGGCGAAGTTGACCTTGTTGACGCTGTGCATGTCGCCGGTGATGGCGGTCGGCATGATGTCTGACGTGTTGCGGTACCAGATGTCGAAGACATGGTGCGCCTCATAATCGTGTGCGCCGATCAGGTAGCCGTTGAGCGGTACGTGGTTGCATAGCAGCGTGTAAGCGACCACGCCCTTGCCGCGCCCGAAATACTTGCGCGAAGAGCGCGCCTTCACGGTTGGCCGCTCAACGCCGAATTTCTGACCATCGACTGCGCCATACAGCGTATCGAGGTCGAACGAGTAATGCGGAAAGATGGGCAGCGCGGCGATGGCGTTGCTGATGCAGTCGTTGGCCGCATGCAGCGATGCCTGGCGCAGGTACTGCTGGTAGGTCGTTTCCAGCACGTGGTAGGGGATGTCGCTGGTGCGCGCCATGACCTGATTGCCGTGGTTCATCGCCTGCGCAATGATGACCGCCATCAGGCTGTCGGCGTCGGCCACCTTCTTCGCATAGCGCGGCTGCAACGGCGTCAGCGCCAACAGGAACTGGCACTGTCTGTTGACGAAACGAAACACATCGGCGACATCGCAGTGCGGCAGTTGCTCGTAGAACCCCTGCTCGCGGGCCTTCTGGTTCTCACCCTTGGGCTTGCGCCAGATCAGCTTTTTCGTGTCCTTATCGTAGTCCAGGTGCGTCAGTTTGCCCTGTTTCAGCTCGCTGTCGAATGCCAGCCATTGCGCGCGCAGCTCGGCCGTCAGCGCGTCGAGCTGGGCATTGACCGGCTGGCGCAGGAAGGGGATGTCCATTTGCGCGAGCGCATCGGCTTTCTCGTCCATCGAGACCAGTTCGTCGGAGAAGTGGCGGTGTTGCAGGCTGTCGTCGAGATAGATTTCGCCCGACTGCAATCGCTTCCTGATCTGCCGATATAGCCAGAACTCGTAGTGATCGGCGTGCAGTCCAGTCGGCTTGCCGTCGGCATCGAAGGTCAACAGGTACGGTCGCAACCGCTTGGGCAACGTGGCCGCCGGACATTCGGCCAGCGGCCGCTGCGACAGGCGCTGCTGCTTGGCGAACACGCTCTTGGCCCAGGCCAGCGCTGCGAGCCACGCACTGTCGGGGACGGCGCTGGCAAAGTCGAGCGCGACGTACAGCGGTCGCAGATGGCGCCGGATGCGCTCAGTCAAGCCGTCCACCGCCTGCCAGTGCAGGGCCAGCTTGCTCGCCGGCTTCACGCTCAGGCGCTGACCGGTGATCTGTAGCGTGTCTCTGGGCATGATGTTGTACGCGCGCTGGCGCACGTTGCCGAACGGCGTGGCGTCGGTCACCGTGTCATCGACATAGAGCAACAGCAGGCGACCAACCTGCGGCGTATCTTGCTGACGACGCATTTGGTCCGCCAAGAAAGACTTCTGCGCGAGCGCGCTGCTCTCGTCCTCCAACTGCTTCATGTGATAGGCCATCGCATCGACCAGGTTGTCGCAGAGCTGCCGGTAGCGTTGCCAGGCGTAGCACAGCAAGTAGAGATGGGTCTGATCCGCCTTGAGGTTGCGCAGGTCGTGGACGGTATAGAAGTTCGCCAGACTCGCGTAGTACAGCAGATTTTGCTGCGAAACGCCCAGCTTGGGCAGCAGCGCCTTGGC
>JBBRVM010000566.1:0-2629 GCA_038246865.1 Burkholderiales bacterium | reverse complement strand
CTTCAGGATGCCGATGGCAAGGGCGAGCGTCTCAACATGCTCGTGGACATGGGGGCGAAGCGCTCGTTGGAACGGTTGGCGTCCTGTTACGGCGTAACGCAAAGGGCAATGCTTGAGCGTCTACTCGCCGAGAGCGAACAAGCCACGATTGATCGAATCGCCGCCATACCGAATGGTGCTAACGACTTCTACGACAAGCGCCTAAGACTCGATACGTGATTGACCTCAGCGTCGCACTGTCAACATGCGCCAACGGCGCTGCAAGTCTCGGTCGGGACTGACGTAATGTCGGTTGTTGCGCAGAATTAGCCCGGACAGTCCGGACAGCCATAGCTATCGGGCTGGAAGCCCTGTGCACATTGGGTTACAGTGTCCGACCCTCGGGCTACGGACAACCTGAAAGCGCCCCGGACGCCCCGGACAAATGGCGCTAGGCTGTAATCGTGCGGCGCTTCACGATACGCGGCTGCACCTCGAAGCCGGCGCGAGCCAGCATGTTGACCAGCGCGTCGACGCTGAACGCATCAATCTTGCCTTTCAGCATTTGGTTCACGCGTGGTTGCGTGATGCCGAATAGCTTCGCAGCCTGATGCTGTGTCAGATCGCGATCACGCACAATCTTCGTCAGACGTACCATCAGCGTGGAGCGGAACAAGAGGTTGGCGGACTCCTCCGCGCCAAAGCCCAAGTCGGTAAACACATTGCCACTGCCCTGCGTGATTTCAATATGACTCATGGCCTCATTCACCTTTCATCTTTTGGCTGCGCCTGGCGAGCACGTCGCGATAACGATCCGATGCGAGCGAGATATCCGCTTTGGTGGTGCGCTGCGTCTTCTTGCCGAACGCATGCAGGACATACACCGCTTCGCCAAACTTCGCCACGTAGATCACGCGCCACTGCCCGCCTTCCTTAATCCTGATTTCATTCGCTCCTGCACCAACGGTTGGCATTGGTTTCCAGTCTGACGGTTCAATGCCTGACTGCACGAGATGCAATTGATAGCCCGCCTCGCGCTTGACAGCAGGCGGAAACCCCGCTACATCGCGTGCGCTTGATCCCATCCAACAGAGCGATTTCATTATATCGTTTTCAGAATAATTTTTGTACTGTCGGATGCGTTGCCGCTGGCTTGATTGCCACCAGACGAACACAACGAAGAGCGCGTTGCATTGTCATTCAAGCACTATATCCCCTGAGTGTCCGGCGGTGACCCTGTGATTGCGCGTCAGTCTGGAAGTTTGCCAGTTGGGCTTGAGACTTCGCGAGCACCGCCGGTGCCACGCCGCCCCGTTCCACGTTGAGCACGGTCGACCGCGAACTTCAATTGGCTGACACCAGATGCTCATCTCGCTCTTCCTGTGATCCATCCATGATCGCCGCGATGGGTGATCGTAGTCGTTGGGCGGCGCGCTCACCAAGCACCCTGATCACTGGTATCACCTGAATTTTCGCGCGCGAAGAAAGTCTTTGCCACGCGGCCCCTCCGGCGCGCCCACGGTCTACACTTTCAGTGTGTTCACGCTTTGGACTGGATTGAATGATGAAATCTGGACTGCTTTCGTACCGTCTTGCGACAGTTATGTTGGGTGGCGTGTTCGCCAGCATCGTGGCCGCTCAATCAATCTATCGCTGTCCTGACGCAAACGGGCGGGTCGCGCTGCAAGACACCCCCTGCACGGGCACCGGCGGCGCGCGGGTGACCGTGAAGCCCGCGAGCGGCAGTGACAGTGCCCAGCCGATCGCAAAGGAGGACGCAAAGGCAGCCGAGACAATCAAGCCCGCCTTGACGCGCGGAGAGAGCCTTAAGCGGTCGGTGGCCCGCATGGAATGGGAACGTAAGGATCGCGAGAACGGGTTTGCGGTGCGCGATGCGGAGAACGTCAAAGCAGACCTGCAAAACGGCATGTCGTCGGCCATCGCGGCGATTGGCGCGGAATTTAGAATGGGCGGATCACAGTTGTCCAATGACGTTTGGCTGCAAAAGCAACAGTCAAGAATGATCAACGTGCGGCTGGACTACCAGGGGCGAATTCAAGCGCAGGACGACGCGATTCGCACGCTCACTGAGCGACAGGCGAAGCATCGCAAGAACGAGCCGCCCAGCCCCTAAAGGGTCGGAAGGAGCGGAAAGCTAGCGTTATCGTCGCCAGCAGGTAACTCGGCTAGCCAGGCACCAGCGTGCGCTTCGTAGCCTGACAGCGCTGCGTGACCGGCGTGCGCCGCGTCAATGGCCGCGCAGGTAAGCGCGTCCATAAGGTCGAGCAGCTCGACGCCTCTAGTTTCGTCTGTAACGCGCTCAAACGAGCCGCATACGAGTAGCGAGCGAGCCACGCCCAATGCCCGGTCGAATATCGCTTTGTGAATCGGCGACAACGCCAGCCACGCGAATTCGCGCTCAAAAGCAAGGAAGTCACCGCTGACCGCGTTGTGATGCCTAATCCCTAAATTGCTTGAGTGAAGCAAGGTGTACGCGCGTCGACAGCGGTCGCCGAAAACAATCGCGGAGGGTAGGCGGACAGGCTCCCGATTGGGCAAGTAAGAAGGCCTCATCGCTGCGCCATCGGTGATTGCAAAAGCGAGCTGACGGCCTCGCATGGAAGGCGATGCGCCGTGATTTCCACGCGCG
>JBBRVM010000565.1:0-2631 GCA_038246865.1 Burkholderiales bacterium | reverse complement strand
CGAGGTAACGGTCGTAGAGGGAACGTGGATCTTGTTGCCGTATTCTTCGTTGGCACTCCGAGGCGCGGACTGGGTGTACGACCTGAATACAGCTTTTCCGTAAAACGACCGCTGCATAAGGACTAAGTCGAATAATAGTTAATTATCGATATTCGCTATTTGCGGACGCTAGCTCTTATCTATTGGGACGTTAGCATGAAAAGTTGATGGGTAAAAGTGCGCTCACCGCGGTGGCCGCCGCTGCTCATCCTGAATCCGCTGTTCCGCCTCTTTCATGGCGTATCGAGCATAGGTCGGATCGGTGCGATACAAGCCCGCGGTCACGCGATCATTCCAGCGTAGTTCCCAGTCGCGACCCAGCGCCACGTGTGCGATTTCATAGATTGTTTTTGCTGCGACGAGCACGCAGGCGAGCACTATCAGGTTGGACATTTCCGTAAAGTTTACCAGCCACATCGCAAGCAGGAATACCGGCATGATCAGGCTCGCAGTGCCGTAGGTGGCCATCGCCTGCACTTTCACGGCCGAGAAACTGCGCTGACGCAAATTCGTGATGGTGTCGATGAAGACAAGGAGTACCTGCGGAAGCACAATGATCCTCGCCTTTGCCAGCGACTCCTGCTCCACAAAAACCCAGCCGCTCGCAGCATGCGTCCACTCGGCCATCGAACCGAGCACCCAGATCATCACGCCGAGCGTGAGTACTTCTGCTACCACTGATATCGTGACAAACTGGGCGAACAGTGAGCCCGACGTCATCACTTTGACTCCAGCTTTCGGGTTGGTTCCGTCGTGAACATGTAGCCGCTGCGCCGAGCCCAGGATGGCGTGATCACGCTTCTTCGAGCGCTGCGGACCACCCTTATAAATTTCGTGCTGGGTACGAAAGTGGCCGCGCTTTTGCGTGGTTTCGCGGTGGATGTAGATTTGCGCCGCCATCAAGGTGACCCTGGTGAGCTTTTCAAACCAGAAGCACACGATTACGCTGGCAGGAGACCAGCCACCCCAGAGCAAACCGTACAGCGCCACGCTGCACATCCAGGCCGGTTGCAGCAACGCCGAGCCAACCGTGAGCGGGCTTCGTGCTGGAGCGGTTCGCGACACCGCAGTGAGATGTTCAACCGCCTGTTCAGATTGAGCAACGACACCAGCTTCTTCTGCGGCCGCTTTGGCGCGCAACTCGTCTTCAGTAACGATCACGCGAGCCCGATTTTTTTTCATGCGTCTCACGATTTCCTTTTTGCCGCTCTCTGGCAAGTTTCTGTGAACGTTGATCGGTGCCGAGCGACGGCTGCGCTGTTCGATGACAAAAAACCACCAGCTCCGACGAAACTCTCTTAGCGACGCTGATCGGAGTTGCGCAGCGTCCAGTCGCCCAACGGGCTGGGGCTTCTTTTGGCGTCACAGCCAAACGATGCGTACAGCAGCTTTTGTGCGCTCGGCTGCTTTTCAAACAATAGTTCTCGCACTTCGCGCAAACTGCGGCCCTGGGTACACGTGTTGGCCTGAGCGACGGTGGTCGCCCACTCGTCCTGAGTGGCAATCCCATAGGCATCAAAACTCATTGATGCGAAGTTCGCGGGCGACTGTCCGGTTGCTTCCGCAAGCCCGACGAGCGTCACCTGAATGCCGTCCTGACTAAAGCGCAGCTGCGCAATTCGCTGGCCGGGGGGGATGTTTTTTTCCAGTAGCGCAAAGACGGCTTGATGATCTCGGCTCCAGTCAGGACGTACGATCACCTTGCTGGCCGCATAAGGCACGATAGCCAAGCCTGGCGACGGTCGACGCAGCACAATCGGGAAATCGCTGCCATCTTCGCCCACCGATTGCACGCCGCCGCCGATCAGCCATCGCCGCTCTACCACCGCTCCCGTGGCGGGATCAAGCGCGGCTTGCAGCGCCACCACGTTCGCGTCGGAAAACTCGGCGTAGTTTTCAAGCAGGTTTCGCTGCGGCCATGCGCGGCTGGGCTTGCCGTTTTGCAGCGGAACGCGCGCAAGCATTACCCGTTCGTATCGCTCGCCCTTCACCAGTCCGCCGGTACCGTCACATGAATAGTGCCGCATCTGCGCGTTGGAATTCCCCTCCGGCACGTACAAATCCAGCGCTTGGGGCTGCCACGCAAAAGCCACCGGTGGCGTGTAACTGATTTCGTTGGAGATCGCGAAACAGTGGGTGATGGCGTGCGGCAGCGTCAGGCGAGCAAATTCGCTGCGCGCTTTTGCAAGCCCCTCGCGATCGGGCTGGTTTTCAAAGTACAAATAAGTTGCCGTACTGCCCAGCAATAAAGTGATACCCAGCAAAGGGCCCCAATTCCTCATGAGCCGGTTGCGCCGACCGTTTGAATCAAACGAAATCGAAGGCAGCCGTAACGCCCGCCGGAGCCAGTTCACGAAAGCGAACGCGATGCCCGGAAACCGATAAAGCACCACAAAGCCCACCGCCGCTAACGACAAAAGCAAGCTCAGGATTTCAACTGACGTCAATTGCATGGTGATCAAATCGAGAGGTCAAACTGCGGCGAACCTGAACCGCCGTCGAGCGCGCTTGCCACAACCCCTTTGGTGACGCAGCAAACTGGTCAATGTGGTTGCGTCGATGCCCTCGCATGGCCACGCCACGTGGTGAATG
>JBBRVM010000564.1:0-2643 GCA_038246865.1 Burkholderiales bacterium | reverse complement strand
CGAAACCGTAGAACTGGAGCAATGAGCATGAATGCAAAAGCCCTTCCACCCCGGCGCCCGATTCGCTGCGATGACGATCACCGCGCCGCCTTGCGCGAACTCAACGCGTTTTTCGACAACGAACCGGAACCTGGCACACACGAAGGCGACCGCTTCGAAGTGCTGCTCACGCTCGTTGAATCGTATGAGGCAAATCCTTCGCCGTCAGGCCCGATTGATCTGCCCGACCCCGTAGAAGCTATCAAATTTCGCATGGAGCAATCGGGCCTGACGGCGAAGGATTTGCAACCCATGATCGGCCGCCTGAATCGCGTCTACGAAGTGCTCAACCGCAAACGACCGTTGACACTGCCAATGATCTGGAAGCTGCATCAAGGATTGGGCATTCCTGCGGAGAATTTGATTAGACCGCCGTCAGAGTCGACTACGGCATCCCATTAGGTTGAAAGCCAAGTTCGAATGAATAAGCGCAATGAACTTGAAGCGTTCTTGATAGCCGTCCGCAGCGTTCACAACACGCAGGGCGGCACTAAAGAAACCTCGTATTACACCGCTATTGATAACCTGCTCGGCGGAATCGGTGCAGCGCTTAAGCCGAAAGTGCGCTGTGTCATGCAACTCAAGAATCTTGGCGCGGGCAACCCGGATGGCGGCTTGTTCACTCCGGATCAATTCGACCGCAAAACCGACGCTATCAAAAACCCGCTAACGCCATCGCGCGGCGTGATCGAAGTCAAGGCCCCCGACGAAGCGGTCGACGATACGGTTGCGTCCGCGCAGGTCGACAAATACTGGGCGCGCTACAAACTCGTACTCGTCACCAATCTGCGCGACTGGCTGCTGATTGGCGAGCGCAACGGTCAGCGCGTTCATCTGGAGCGCTACGTTCTGGCGGCATCAGAGAACGATTTTTGGGCGTTTGCAGCGCATCCCCAAAAGGCGCAGGAATCACACGGCACAGCGTTTGCGGACTTCCTCTCCCGTGTGCTCACACATAACGCGCCGCTGTCTGACCCGAAGGATGTGGCCGCGCTGCTCGCAAGTTACGCCCGCGAGGCGCGTCACCGCATAGAGCTCGCGGGTAGCCTGGGTGCAACTCCGCTGGCGTCGGTGAAGAAGAGTCTGGAGACCGCACTGGGCGTCAAATTTGACGAAGAAGACGGGCTCAATTTCTTTCGTTCGACGCTGGTGCAAACGCTTTTCTATGGGCTGTTCGCCGCATGGGTGTTGCGCCATGAGCGTGGAGACACCACGCCGTTTGACTGGCAAAAAGCGGCGCACGATTTGCATGTGCCGATGGTCGCGGGCCTATTTGAGCAACTCGTCACGCCGAGCAAATTGAAGGGGCTAAATATCGCGGAGGTTCTCGACTGGACGACCGATGCATTAAATCGCGTCGATCAAACCGCGTTCTTCACCAAGTTTGAATCCGGCAGCGCGGTGCAATATTTTTACGAGCCATTTCTTGAGGCATTTGACTTCGCATTACGCAAAAAATTGGGCGTCTGGTACACGCCGGAAGAGATCGTGCGCTATCAGGTGGCAAAGGTTGACCGCGTGCTGCGCGAAGAACTGGGTGTAGCCGACGGCCTCGCTGATGAAAGCGTGGTGGTGCTCGATCCCTGCTGTGGCACCGGTGCCTATCTCGTGGAAGTGCTGCGCGTCATCGACGCGACGCTTCAGACCAAATACGGCGATGCCCTGACGCCGACCCATCTCAAGCGCGCCGCCACCACTCGCCTGTTCGGCTTTGAATTACTGCCTGCGCCGTATGTGGTTGCCCACTTGCAGCTCGGCCTGCAGCTGCGCAAACGCGGCGCGGCGCTCATCGGCGACGAACGGGTGGCGATCTATCTCACCAATGCGTTGACCGGGTGGGAGCCCATGCAGCCGGGCTCACCGAAGGAGCAAGTTGAAGGCTTCCCGGAGATCGCCAAAGAGCGCGACGCTGCTAACAAAGTCAAGCAATCGGTCACGATTTTGGTCATCGTCGGCAATCCTCCGTATAGCGGCTACGCGGGTGTTTCCGTCGATGAAGAGCGCGATTTGTCCACGGCTTACAAGGTGGCCAAACGAGGACCGCAACCGCAAGGGCAGGGCCTGAACGATCCGTACATTCGCTTTTTCCGTATGGCCGAGCGACAGATCGCCGAGCGCTCCGGGCGCGGTGTGATTTCGTTCATCAGCAATTCGTCATGGCTTGAAGGTCTGAGTCATCCGGCCATGCGCGAGCGTTTTCTCGAAGTGTTTCACAGCGTGCGCATCGACAATCTGCACGGTGATAAATACGCGACCGGAAAAACGACGCCGACCGGCGAGCCTGACCCGAGTGCATTTTCTACGCTGTGGAATAAGGAAGGTATTCAGACCGGGACGGCGATTACGACGCTGGTTCGCCGAGCAACTCCAATCAATGCAGACGCGGTGGTTGAGACTCGGTCCTTCTGGGGCGCGGACAAACTGGTGAGGCTGGCAGCTTGCGCCGAACTATACGTGCCGGTGCGCCAGTGGCTTGAGTTTGGTCGACCGTTTGTGCCGTTGACCGTGCGTGAAGATTACGCGGAGTGGCCATTGCTAACGGAGTTGATGCCGTCATCGTTTCCCGGCGTGATGACAAGTCGTGACGGCGCGTTAGTAGACATT
>JBBRVM010000563.1:0-2656 GCA_038246865.1 Burkholderiales bacterium | reverse complement strand
TTGCCGTCGGAGATGTGAATGAAGCTGGGAATATTGCCGCGAAGGTCGAGCAGCGTATGCATCTTTACCGCCGACTTGGTGGTGCGAAACAACGCCCACGGAAAGAGCGACAGGCACAGATCGATGGTCGTCGAATCCAGCGCGTACGCCGTGGTCTCCAACTCGATGCCGAAGTTGTCGCCGATGTAGAGCTTGCGTGCTTGCACAATCAGGCATTGAGCGAATTCGGCATGAATGCGCCAATCGCGAGTTTCGTTGGCATCGGCCAGCGTCGAGCGTTTGATTTCGTGCCGGAAGCCCATGTGGTAAAGCTTGGCGGCTTGCGCCGACAAACAGACTTCGATATCGCGCAAACTCTCGCGGTAGGTCAGTTGTGCAAAGGCCATCACCCGAAACTGTTCGGTGCAGGCAAACGATTTGGCGTAACGGTCGCCGCCATGTTGATCGACGAGTCGGGTGAAGGTCGTCCACGGCAGAAAATCCATCAGTTGGGCGAACAGCGTCTTGCCGGTGTTCATGAGCGGCTCCGGGTGAGGTTGCCCCGGAATTTTTTCGGATCTTCATTTTGACGTTCAAATCGACACCAAACTTTTTCGGGCTGAATCAACCACCATTCAAGGCTTTCAGCGATTCGCCCTCTCGTTTAACCGGACAGTAGTGATGGAAGATACAACTTTTGCAAATCCCCCCAATACATTTGGAAACTCACTTCCGAACGACGACGTTTTGTCCAAAACAACGACTGGTGCCCACTCGGTCGTCAATTCCATCGCAGACGCAGAGGACAGCGCGGCGCAAAGCCAAGCCGACAATTGATCAGGTTGCCGCAATGGCCCATCAGGTAGTAGATAAAGCGGCAGCGTCGGCTGCCCCGGCTGTCGACTGGATGGGTGAACAGGGCGAAAGTCTGAATGCCACACAAAAGAAGCTGGTTTCCGATAGTTCCGCCTATATCGCGGCACATCCGCTGATGTCAGTGGGTGTAGGCGTTCTCGCGGGCTTATTTATTAGCCGAATGATCCGTAGCTGAATTACTACGCGAGCCGAGAAGTTTGTCCGCCGTCGTTGGTTACCGCACAGATACCTATTTCCACAAACTTTAGTATGCAACTCGTGCCCCAAACAAGGAGCACATCGTATGCTTGAGGAACATCAAAAATGATAGCCCTGCAATTACTTCCGTGGATCGCCCACAAAAATGGCATCACTGAGCAACTCGCGCTCAATCTTTGGCGCCGTGCCGCCGGAGAAGCAGAGAACATAAGCGGTTGCTGCAACAGTTCGGACTACTATCGTCTCGCCGTCAATCGATTCATCGAGTTGGTGGGCGAAAAGGGTGAGAATTGCGCACAGCGCGATCCACTGGCCTTTCTAGCGATCATTCCGGACGCAAGCTGTTTGCAGGGCGAACAAAACCGCTACTGGGATTCAAATCAGCTCGCGACAAAAAATGCCTGCGGATTGTGGCTCTCCAACTTGAAATTCATTTTCTTCGGCTTGTCTTATCAACATCAGACATCCGGGCGCGGTTCCGTGACCGGCGCGATTACCCGGCCGCACGCTGTCGCTGTTGCGTGACGAAAGATTTTCGTTGCACACGCTGTCATTTTTCCCAACCCGAAAGGAGTTCGTATGTCAAATCAGGACCGCAAGCAATTTCCCAAGTCAGGAAACAAGCCCCAACCGGCTCCGTCCGCCGGAGGCAAGGCCAAGGATCAAAGCCCGGGTGGGGAAGCAACTCAGCGCAAGACAGGCGCCGCTGGAACGAAGAAGAGTCCTTGAGGGTCGTCGAATACCTGCGGGTTTTGGACTTGCGTCCTTCGACCAGCGCGTGAGGCAGCGCTGTGTGGATGGATGACCGGCTACAAAGTGGCGGCTGACGACCATCTCCTGCGGCTGGGACGTTGGTTGCAGCAGAGGTATCGTTTCGTGACGCCCACGCTAGCGACGCACGACCGGGGGCGGGCGTTGCGCATTCGCTACAGGACGTCTTCGGTTGGAGCCGGCTGTTTTCACCGGAACTGCTGCCGCCATTCGTTCTCAGGTGGCTCGACGATGGAGAGGTGATCGAATCCCGCGATGGACTATTGCGCAGCAAAGTGCACTTTTCAACGTTCCAGGATTCGCTATACATGCATTACGCCTATCCGACCCTGGGCGATGACGCGGTATTTTTCGGCTCTGACACCTATCGGTTCGTGACACTGATACAGCGCACACTGACGCAGTCTCGAGCTAAAGTCGACTGCATCGTGGATATCGAAGGATAGGAAATTCAACCCCCATCGCCAAAGTATCTCCGCTCTTTCCGCCCACGGTCACCGTATTTTTTTCCCGCCAGTTTTTCCGCTAGGCTTGTCTGATCTGTCCTGAAACCCGTGTCTGTTGCCCTGAAAACGCTCTTCGCCTTTCGTTTTCAGAGTAACAGACACAAAAGCGCCCGTCGGGCAGCGTCAGAAGCCCGCCTTCAGCACGTCACCACGCAATGCGCTGATCGAACTCGTACTCCGGCAGAAGAGGCCCGATCAGCAAATCGTCGCCACACTGCCTGGCGGCTTCCCACAGCGGTGGGCCTCTGGCCGGCGTGAGACGCGGCGGATCGACCGGGTCGCCCAAATGGGTGAGTACCTTCCGGATCGCGTCGCCTTCGTCGATG
>JBBRVM010000562.1:0-2657 GCA_038246865.1 Burkholderiales bacterium | reverse complement strand
TGTTCGACACGGTGTTGGTGGTGTCCGACCGCAACGTGATCGATGGCCAGCTGCAAGAGGCCCTCTTCGACTTCGAGCGGACCACCGGTGTGGTCGCCACGATCAAGGGGACGGAGGGCAGCAAGAGCGGCGCACTCGCGGCCGCGCTCAAAGGCGACAAGAAGATCGTGGTGTGCACGATCCAAACGTTTCCGTTCGCGCTGGAGGCCGTGCGCAAGCTGGCCGCCACGCAGGGCAAGCGCTTTGCGGTGATTGCTGACGAGGCGCACAGTTCACAGACGGGTGAGGCGGCGTCCAAGCTCAAAGCGGTGCTCAGTGCCGAAGAGTTGAAAGACCTGAACGACGGCGGCGAAGTCAGCAGCGAAGACATTCTGGCCGCCCAGATGGCGACCCGCGCCGACGACGGCGGCATCACCTTCGTCGCCTTCACCGCCACGCCGAAGAACAAGACGATGGAGTTGTTCGGCACCCGGCCCGACCCCGCGCAGCCCGCCGGGCCGGGCAACCTGCCGCTGCCGTTTCATGTGTATTCGATGCGCCAGGCCATTGAAGAGAAATTCATTCTCGACGTGCTGCAAAACTACACGCCCTACAGCCTCGCGTTCAAGCTGGCGCACAACGGGCAAGAGCTGAGCGAAAAAGAGGTGGAACGCAACACCGCCATGAAGCGCATCATGGGCTGGGTGCGGCTGCACCCGTACAACATCTCGCAAAAGGTGGAGATCGTGGTCGAGCATTTCCGCGCTTATGTTTCGCCGCTGCTGAGTGGCAAGGCCAAGGCGATGGTGGTGGTCGGCAGCCGCGTGGAGGCGGTGCGCTGGCAGATTGCCATTGACAAGTACGTCAAGGATCGTGGCTATTCCATCGGCACGCTGGTGGCGTTTTCAGGGGAAGTGAACGACAAGGATTCTGGCCCCGACGCCTTCACCGAAAACAGCCCGACGCTGAACCCGAAGCTCAAAGGCCGAGACATCCGCGAAGCGTTCAAGGGTGAGGAGTACCAAATCCTGCTGGTGGCCAACAAGTTTCAGACCGGGTTTGACCAGCCACTGCTCTGCGGCATGTATGTGGACAAACGGCTGGCGGGTATTCAGGCGGTGCAAACGCTAAGCCGCCTGAACCGTGCTCACCCCGGCAAAGACACCACCTATGTGCTGGACTTTGTAAACGACACCGAAGAGGTGCTGGCCGCGTTCAAGATGTATCACACGACTGCCGAGCTATCCGCCACCACGGACCCCAACCTCGTGTTCAACCTGCGCGCGAAGCTCGATGCGGCGGGCCACTATGACGACTTTGAGGTGGAGCGCGTGGTGGCGGTGGAATTAAATCCCGACGCCAGACAAGGCGAGCTGGTGGCAGCGCTTGAGCCGGTGCAAGATCGCATCATGAAGCGCTACAAGGCGGCGCGGACGGCGTTGCAAACCGCCACCGCAAAGCAGGACGACAAGGCCACCAAAGCCGCGCAGGACGAGCTGGATGCGCTCGTCCTGTTCAAGGGAGATATGGGCGCTTATTTGCGGCTGTACACCTTTCTGTCGCAGGTGTTCGACTACGGCAACACCGCAATCGAAAAGCGATCCATCTTCTACAAGCGCCTGCTGCCGCTGCTGGAATTTGGCCGCGAGCGCGAGGGAATTGACCTATCCAAACTGGTGCTGATCCGCCATCATCTGACCGACAAAGGGCTGCGCACCTTGCCGCTCGGCACGGGCGACACCCCCATGCTGGCGCCCATTACCGAAGCCGGCAGCGGCAGGGTGCAAGAGCAGGAAAAGGTCTACATGGCCGAGCTGATCGAGAAGTTAAACGAGCTGTTCGGCAGCGACACCACGGAGCAAGACCAGCTGAGCTATGTGAACGGCACGATCTTCGGCAAGGTGGTCGCATCGACCACGTTGAAACAGCAGGCAGCCAACAACAGCAAAGAGCAGTTCGCTAATTCCCCCGACCTCAAGAACGAACTGCAAAACGCGATCATTGAGTCGTACGACGCCCACACCAGCATGAGCACTCAGGCCCTGAACTCACCGATAGTGCTGCGCGGGATTCTGGACATTCTGTTGAATCATTCGCATTTGTATGAGGCGCTGAGGGCGCGGGTTTGATTGACGTACGGCCGTATTTTTTTGCGCTTCAGTAAAGTGGTTTTGTTGCGCGCACCCAGAAAAAAACGGCGTTGGCTCGGGCTTTGGTTTGTGGCTTGATTCCCGAATGATGCAATCCGAAGATCGATAGTCGCACGTGCTTCGCGGTGCGTGCCACGCAGAGGTTTTCTTCGTGTTGCGTCTATGTCGTCTCGACGAGTTGCGAGACAATCGCAGCACCCGCTTCCTGCCTCGCCGACATGTCTAATGACGCGCTCATCAATCTCCTGCAATCCCGCCTGTCCAACCTGATGGCGATATACGCCTTTGGTAGCCGCGTGAGCGGGAACGCCAACGAGAATAGCGATTGGGATTTGGCGGTGTTGGTGGCAGGGTATGTTGAGCCGGGCGTGTTGTGGGAGTTGTCGGGCACGCTGGCTGACGTGACCGGCACGGAGGTTGATCTGATTGATTTGCGAGCGGCGTCGACGGTGATGCAGTATCAGGTTTTGACTTTGGGTGAGCGCTGGAGGTTGCGTGCCGAGAGTGCGACGCAAGTGGGCGTTTGGG
>JBBRVM010000561.1:0-2674 GCA_038246865.1 Burkholderiales bacterium | reverse complement strand
TTGGTGAAGGTGATGGCGAGCACTTCGGACGGGCTGTCAGCTGTCGCCAGAACGGTCAACAAACGCTGAATCAACAGCTCGGTTTTGCCCGAACCTGCGGGGGCTTGCACCACGAACGATTGCGATGCGTCCAGCGCCATTTCGCGCGCACGTTGATCTGTGGCTAACGTAATGCTCACGATTGCCCGCCCGCGTTAGCCGAGCCCTCCTCTTCGACAGCGTCCTCTGCACCCGAAAGCGACCACGGCTCGCGACAAAACCCTGCAAACGAACAGTATTGGCACGTTGCTGTGCCCTTAAGCGGCGCAACCTTGGCGACGCCGACGCGATGCTCATCAATCAACAGAGCGAGCTCGTCTTGCCACATTTGCATCAAGTCAGGCCAGGCGGGCTCATTTGCGCTGACTTTTTTGGGATTCAACGCTGCATCCGCACCCACACCCACAAACTTCACGTCGTCATCAGAAATCACGACATAGCCCATTGCGCCGATGCGCGGTTCATCGGCAGGGAACACCGCATGCAAAGCAAATAGGTACAACGGCAACTGCGGTGCCGCCAAACGCCCCGCGCTGTTCTCGGCAAACCAATCCGCACGCGACACCTTGCCAGTTTTGTAATCAAACACGACACCGAAGCGCTCGGTATCGCGCGCATCCCCCGTGAACACATCGCGCCGATCCACACGCAATTTGAACGCGCTACCGAGCACCTCAGTTTTCACGTCCTGCTCAACGGCGACAACGATAAATCCGCTACGCGCTGCATCTAGCGAAAGCACTTTATCGATCAATGGCAACAAGCGATCCCGCTCGATAGCCCACACTGATGCCGGGATGCCGGGGCGCCCTTGCTTTGCCTGGTGCACCGCGACGTCGAAGGCTTCAGCCGCCACATTGCGCAACATCTCAGGCGTAGGTTCATCGCCGTTGTCGCGCGTTTGCTGAATGCGGACTTCCCCAATCGCACGCATCACGTCATGCACCACCTGCCCTCGCAAGCGCGCCGGAATCCCCACCGCGTACTCGGGCCATTCGCGCAGATTCAGTCGAGCTGAGGCGGCTTTACGCGGGCAGTGCGACTGTTGCTCCAGCATGCCGGCGGTGAGTGGCAGGCGCATCGTTTGTGCAGTCACATTCGGCAGGGATTCATCGCTGGTCAATACCGAATCTACGCTCCGTGAAGTAATACTTGCCGCGACCAACGAAGGAGCGGTTTGCAGTGCAACACCGGCCGCGAACGGACTGATTCGTTGCGCGCTACCCTCAACCACGCCAGCGTAAGAGACGTGCAATTCCCCACAGAGTAAATTCCAGTTTCCCCACAGCGCATCCGCCCGACGCCGCACCTCTTCACGCGAACCCAGGCCAACCTGCTCTGCCGCCTGCCACGCACGCGGCAACATGGGATGCGGCTTGTACGCCTCCGGCAACACACGATCAGTGAAACCCACGATCCACGCGGCATCAAGCGGCACACCCGCCGATTCGAGCAGGCCCATCACCTGAATATTCGCGCCGCCTGATTGCGGTTGAAACGTTTGCTGCCCCGCCATGCGCACCATTTCGCGCACTGCGGCGCCCCACGAAATCGGCGGCAACCATCGATCCGTCGAAGCCCAACGCCGCAGGGCCTCCGTCCATGCCTCTTCCAGTTGAAACAGATCGCTTTGCGCAATCCACGGATGCTCGGTGAGCGCGTTCACCAGCGTCAGCAGCGCCGCGTGATGTGACTTGCGGGTCTGCTGCTTGCCACTCGATCCGGCTTCTAACGTGTCGCGTAATGTAGGCGGCAACACGTCAAACCAGTCGCGCAACGCGCATTGATCGGTCCCAAGATTGAGCAGGCGCCACAGTTGGCCCTGCACGCGCTGCAACGACTTGGGCGTTCGTCCCCAGCGCGGATGCATGAGCGCCTGCGCCAGCACCTCCGTATCGACGCTGCCCGTCGTTGCGCCCAGCACCGTTATCAAACTGGCAACCCAGGGATATGCCGAGAGTGGCTCACCCACTGACAGGTTAAATCGCGCGCGATCAGTTTCCGGGCTTTGCCACCACTGATCCGTGTTCAACTGTTCGCGCAAAGCCGTCAGCCATTGTGCGCGGCACTGCGACAGGTTCGGCACGATGATTGCAACTATTTTGTTGTTGTTCGTGGTGCCCACAGCGAGCGATTTCGCCCAGGCGATCACAGTGCGCATTTCCTGTTGCTCATCAGGCACTTGATATGCAAAACATGACATGGCGGGACGAGATGCAGAAGACCAATGCGTGACGCTAACGCCACGCTCGCTTAAAGCCGCAAGGAGCAGCTTTTGCCCGGTATGCAGGGTGAACGATGGCGTCAACACCACCGCTTTCGGCAACAGTGTTTGAATCGCGTCCAGTCGCAACAAAAGTTGTGCGTAGAGCTCGGACTGGGTGATCGCACCAACGCGACGCAACAGGACTTCCATGCGGGCTGCGCAGCGCGCAAACAACGCCTGATTGTCTTGTCCGGCCGCGAGTGTTGCGATGTTCCGGATCGACAACCCGTAACGATTAGCGAGCGTCCAGGCGTCATCAGCCAGCGACGCCACATGCGCCGATTCGCCAGTCATCAGGCTTGTTTCACCCGCGACCACCGATTGCCACAAAGCAGCACTTGCGTGCGTATCCAGCAGCTCTCGCAAATC
>JBBRVM010000560.1:0-2683 GCA_038246865.1 Burkholderiales bacterium | reverse complement strand
CGCGCCACAGCAGCGCGCATGGCTGGGCGACGCGGCCATTGCCAGCGCCGCCAAAGGCGTCACCATCCGCTTGCAGTGCGCGCCGCGCGGCATTGGTGTGTTGAATGGTCTGGACACCACTCTGAACTTGCTGCTCGCGTTTCCGAGCTATCGCACGGTAGCGCATTTGCCGCCCGCCGAGCGTGCCGCGAAAATGCGCGAACCCGATTTGCGCGCCAAAATTTTGACGGAAGCGGCGGTCAAGTTGTCGGTGCCGGGATCTTCCGTGCCGCCGCTCGCTGATTTCGTGGTGCAAAACTTCGCGCAGATCGCGTTCGGAATGTTCCCGTATCGCGAAGTGAACGGCAACGTGGACTTCGAGCCCGAACCCGCGCTGTCATTGGGTATGCAAGCCAAGGCCAAAGGTATCTCTGCGCGCGAAGTGCTGTACGACTACCTTGCAGAAGGCAACGGCAGCAACATGATTTACTTCCCAATCTTCAATTACCTCAAAGGCAATCTCGACACCGTGCGCGAGATGCTGTTGCACCCGAACGCGCTTTACTCACTCGGAGACGCCGGCGCTCATGTTGGCACGATCTGCGACGCAAGCTCCCCCACCACGATGCTCGCGCACTGGGCGGTGCAGCGTACGCGCGGCGAGAAGCTGCCGTTGCCGTTTGTAGTGAACCTGTTGACCGAACGCAACGCGTCGCACATGGGCTTGACCGACCGGGGCGTGGTCGCTGTTGGCAAGAAAGCGGACATCAATCTGGTTGATCTGGAAAAGCTCGCGCTCCTCATGCCGGAAGTTGTTCGTGACCTGCCGTCAGGTGGCCGCCGAGTCATCCAAAAATCACGCGGTTATGTGGCGACGTTTGTGGCGGGTGAGGCGGTGATTGAGCGGGGTGAAATCACTGCGGCACGGCCGGGGCGCTGGGTGCGGCGTTAAGTCGGGGGAAATCACATTGCGCTTCGCAACGCACCATTAGTACTTGCCAGAATTGGCACCAAAGCACTATAATCGCGTACACGAAATTCGTGTAATTTGAGGTGATTGCTGTGAAAAACATTACCCTAACAGCCGACGACTATCTGATCGAAGCTGCGCGTCAACGGGCGAGTGCTGAGCGCACGACGCTGAACGAACAGTTTCGATTGTGGCTCAAGTCTTATGCGGCACCGCAAAGCAAGGCTGATGAAGCGATGGCTGTTATCGACGAAATTCGCTTCAAGCTCGATGGTGCCGGAACGGGTGGTCGCAAGTTCACTCGGAACGAAATGAATGAGCGTTGACTTTGTCGACAGCAACGTCTTCATTTATATGTTCGACCTTGTTGACCACGATAAACGCGAAAAAGCCAATCGATTGGTCCAGGGGGCGTTGAATGCTGGCAACGGCGTCGTCAGCTATCAGGTGGTGCAAGAAACGCTAAACGTTTTGACACACAAGATGAAGAAACCGTGCATCTCCAGTGATGACGCTTCAAGGCTATTGGAGACCGTGCTTCAGCCCATGTGGCGAGTGATGCCCAGCGCGGGCTTGTTTAAACGCGCACTCCGAAACAAAGCCCAATACGCGCTGAGTTTTTACGATTCGCTAATCGTCTCAGCGGCGCAAGAGGCGGGGTGCACGCGTTTGTACAGCGAGGACATGCAACACGGGCAACTGATCGGTAAACTGAAAATTGTTAATCCATTTGTTGATTGACAACTAGAAATTTCGGCGATATGTCGTGAAAAAAACTAGTCATGAGCGTTGCATTTTCTGCAGCATCGCGGCGTGCGAGGTGAATGCGCATGTGGTCTATGAAAGTGAGCGGGTCATCGCGTTTCTCGACATCAACCCGATAAGACTCGGACACGTTCAAATCATTCCAATCGAACATTTTGGCTACTTCGACGATTTGCCGTTGACCATAGCTATGGAAATACTGAGCGTTGGACAGCAGTTATCCCAAGCACTAAAGGCTGTGTCCAATGTGTCAAGGGTTGCATTTCTATTTACCGGCGGCGATATTGCGCACGCGCACGCGCATGTTGTCCCGATGGTTGAATTCGATGACATCACGTCTCGACAATACATCGTTGAGGAACGTGTGTCTTATCGAGATGCACCACGTGCTGCCGAGCATGATCTCGCCTCATGTGCCGCGTTGCTTCGAGACTCCCTTAAAGCAAGTAGCGAGCGTTGAAACCCTACCCTACCCGCCTACATCATTCAAATGACAAGCCGCCCAATGTCCATCGGCTGCCTGCTTGAGCGCCGGCGATTCCACCTTGCAGCGGTCAAACGCCTTCGGGCAGCGCGGATGAAAGTGGCAGCCGGTGGGCGGGTTGATCGGGTTGGGCACGTCGCCCACGAGGCGGATTCGTGTGCGCTTGAGGCCCGGCTCCGGAATCGGGACTGCTGATAGCAGCGCCTCGGTGTAGGGGTGTCTCGGGGCGGTGTAGAGCTCGCGAGCAGAGGCGATTTCAACGATGCGACCGAGGTACATGACGGCCACGCGGTCGCTGATGTGTTCGACCACCGACAGGTCGTGCGCGATGAAGAGATAGGTGAGGTCAAACTTCTCCTGCAGGTCTTCGAGCAGGTTGATGACTTGCGCCTGGATCGAGACGTCGAGCGCCGAGACGGGTTCGTCGGCGACGACGAGCCGCGGATGCAGCATCAGCGCACGCGCCACCGCAATGCGCTGCCGCT
>JBBRVM010000559.1:0-2685 GCA_038246865.1 Burkholderiales bacterium | reverse complement strand
TTGACGTCGCAGACTTGAAGGCAGCGGCAGAGAAGCATTCAAAAAATCTTGCAGCGTTGATGATTACGTATCCCTCCACGCACGGCGTGTTTGAAGAAGCCGTGAAGGAAATTTGCGCCATCGTGCATCAGCATGGCGGTCAGGTCTACATGGACGGTGCCAACCTGAACGCTCAAGTTGGCGTGACCTATCCGGCCGAAATCGGCGCCGATGTCAGCCACATGAATCTGCACAAAACGTTCTGTATTCCACACGGCGGTGGCGGCCCCGGCGTCGGTCCGATTGGCGTGAAATCACAACTCGCCCCCTTCCTGCCCGGTCGCGGCAAGGTCGGCCCGGTAAGCGCCGCGCCGCAAGGTTCAGCCAGCATCCTGCCGATTCCGTATGCCTATATCCGCATGATGGGCGGCGATGGTCTGCGTGAGGCGACTGCGGTTGCCATCCTGAACGCCAACTACGTCGCAAAGCGTCTCGCGCCGCACTTCCCGGTGCTCTATACCGGCCACGGCGGCTTCGTCGCGCACGAATGCATCATCGACGTGCGCCCAATCAAGGAGCTGTGCGGCATCAGCAATATGGATGTTGCCAAGCGTCTAATGGACTACGGTTTCCACGCGCCGACCGTGAGTTTCCCGGTCGCCGGTACGCTCATGATCGAGCCGACCGAGAGCGAGAGTAAACACGAGCTGGATCGCTTCATCGATGCCATGATCGCGATTCGCCAAGAGATTCGTGCCGTTGAAATGGGTGTTTATCCGAAGGACGATAACCCACTAGTGAACGCACCGCACACGACCGAAGTGCTGCTGGTGGAGGCGTGGAATCACGCTTATACCCGTGAGCAGGCTGCATATCCACTGCCGAGCCTGCGTCACAACAAATACTGGCCACCGGTCGGCCGCGTCGATGACGTTTACGGTGATCGCAACATCATGTGTACGTGTCCGCCGATGGAGACTTACGCATAAGCGCAAAGCAGGATTACGCGTACGTGTAAGGCTCAAATAGCCTTGACTGCCATCAGCGGAACCATATCGTGCTGTATGTCGGAGTCCGTGGTCGATCCGGGAGCGGCGAGCGGAGATGAGACGATGTGCGGAGCACACTGGAGAACTTTCAATTCGGCGCCGTTTTTCATGACGAACCAGTCGATGCCGTTCTGGATGCCATCGCGCTCGACTAGCGCAAGTAAGCGGCGAGCGCCTTTGGCCGAAATGAGGTAGGCGTAGAGGCCACCCAAATAGTTGCCCCACTCCATAAGACCAAGTCGCGTCGAGAGGTTAACCCGGGCGGACAGTTCAGCGCGCGACTCATTCCAGAACTGATAGCCGAGTAGCACCAGATCATAGTCGCTATGGATTTCTGCGAACTCGCCGCAGAGCTCGACCAGTTGTCCGCAAAAATCCGCACCCGGTTTGACGTCGTCCTCGAATATCAGGCACGCGCCGTCAGCACGGGTGGCCACTTCACGCCAGATAGCAACATGACTAAGCGCGCAACCGACAATACCGCGGCGGTAATTAAAGTCGTTGCCACGGAAGAGGTGAAGTATTTCGGGCGTCAAGTCGAGCGCTGATCCGTCGACAGCGGCGAAGCGCTCGCAGCGTGCAAGAAATATTGAGCCCGCCGCCTCATCCACCCTCGCGCGAAACGCCTCCCAGCGGTCGCTGCGGCGGTCCAGGTTCAGCACTTTTATTGACAGACTTTCAGCCAGACGGTGACCATGAATGACCCGCGCGAGTGTTGGGAAAAACTGGTACTCATTCAGAATTCGCAGCTTTTCCGCACGGATGGCGTCGAGTCGGTGCGCGTACTCGTTATCGCGCATCGCGTGTTCCATAATTTGCAGGCTCAACTCAAAGTCGTCCAGCGGCAGTCGGATCAACGCGGCCGGATCAATGTACTCCTCGATGTTGGGGCATCCCCAATAAAAACAGAGGCACTCGCCCAGAATCGCGTCGACGATTTTTTCGGTAAAGTAGTTAACCTCTGCGCAATTCTCGACGGCGATGGTGTAGCGGTACGGCAGTATCCCACTGGATTTGTCGTGCTCCGGAAGGGGGCCCCGATAGTTGTGAAAGTTGTGGATGTTGTCGCGTCCAAAGATGTCGATCTGTGTCCCCGATGTCTCGATGTACTTGAGGAATGCGATACGGAGGTGTTGGCCCGGATCCTGCACCTTCCCTGATGTCACATAAGACAATCGCAACGACTTTTCGATGGGCTGCGTGAGCAACTCCTCATAGCGCATGCCAAGATGCCATTCGGAATTGTTGCGATAGCGGTTGTGACTGCGAACCTGTACGAATTTACGCGGATCGGGTGCCGCCCATTCGCCCCAGTGCATGACGCCAAGCGACGGCTCCATCGGGAAGATTATGGTGCGATACGTGCGGAAATACGCGTTCGCATCCGCCGGATAGTTAACGACCACCCAGTAGTCGATATCGCGATCCTCATCAGTGATTTCGATGTCGCCCCACCGACAGGCACCTTTCGACTGCCGATCCCATAGCGCACAGAGAGCAGTCGAAGATGTCCAGTTGGTGAGTAGCCTGACCCGAAGTGGTGTAGGCGCAACGTTAGAGAAAGGTTGCCCGAACTGAACTTCGTCGTTTAACTGGTATGCATTGGGGCGTCCAGCTTCCGCGCTCTCGAACGTCAGCTTGCCGATGTGCAGCGCGG
>JBBRVM010000558.1:0-2697 GCA_038246865.1 Burkholderiales bacterium | reverse complement strand
CGTCAACAAGCCCAAACCGGCGCGCGAACGCCATGCCACCAAGAACCCACGGCGCGATTGAAAAGACATGGTACAGCGCGCCAAACGCCCACAATGGCCACGTCGATAGGATTAGCCAGACAACGATTTTCTCTTCCGGCGTTTCCGGCTCTGGAAATAGTGAAGCCATATGAGCCCCCAAGCCACGGCGGAAAATGCGGTGCCAACGAGGCCACCAGCGAATGCGTACAGTCGACGCGGCTGTTCATGTCCATCAGGCCGGGTCGGTGGCGCTACGACCTGGACAATTGGATAGGCGCCATAGATATCTGATTTGGATGTATCAACGCGGGCCAGCGCCGACGAATAAACGGCCTCAGCCAAAATTTGCTCTTTGCGCAAATCCTCAAGTCGGGCCGCTGACGTGCTTAATCGAGCCACTTCGATATCAAGCCGCTCCTTCTCCGCCGAAATCGTTTTGACCTCTTCGGTCTTGCCCGAGATCATCGCCTCAGTCCGCACCAGCTGTTGGAGCAATTCGGCCTGTTGCGAAACGTTGGCAACGAGAACGTGCGTCCACGTGTCGGCGTCGCTTGCGGTGGTCGCATTAATCGCCACCCGGATCTTGCCAAGGGCTGCATCCCGGCGGTTTGCAAGCGCCTTCAATGTCGGGTTTTCCGGCCCGAGCCGACGGGATTCTGACGCAAACAATCCGCTCGCCTCAGAATATTCCGACACGACTTTCACAAGGCTCGGATCGCTCGCAACGCGAAGTGCAACGCTCGCTTCGCTTGGCCCAAACCCCAATCGCGACGCCAACCGCGCCTGTTCTTGCCGCAAACGGTCAAGTTCTCCATGGAGATCGGACAACTTGCGTCGAGACCCGGCCAAGCTCGTCACGATCTCGTTAAATTGAATGATCGAGACAAGCCCGCTCTCGACTTGGATTTCGGTAATTCGTCGACGTG
This sequence comes from Burkholderiales bacterium, assembly GCA_038246865.1. GTDB lineage: Bacteria > Pseudomonadota > Gammaproteobacteria > Burkholderiales > Casimicrobiaceae > Casimicrobium. The sequence continues at coordinate 1,750 of JBBRVM010000558.1, read as the reverse complement.
CAGCATCAACAGCTGCTTTATAGCCATTGAGATTGTCGGTTACCGCTGCGGCGCGCTTTGACAGTTCGTCTTTGCGCAATTCGTCGAGCTGTTCGTTGAAAGCAGCAAGTAATGCTTGTGATTTTTCTTGCGCCGACTGCGCCGTTGAACTCGTGACTTCAAACATCATCAACGAGGTTTCATCGATCAGTTTTACGCGAGGCCGCGACAGATCCCCAAATTCAAGGCCAAGCCGCTCAGCCGCCGCTGACCGGACCAAATCGCTATTAGCGAGCTCTTTGTAGACGACCTTCGGGTTAAGCGAGACGCTATTGTAGGGCGAGTTCACACTTGTCGTCGACTGCCCGATGCTTTCGAGCTGCATTGTCGTACTTGCGCCAGCACCTGGAATAATGAGCGTGAAACGGCTGACGTAGCTTGTCGGCGTCAAAATCAGATAGAGCGTCGCGGCAAGCCAAAACAACGCCGCAGTAAGCACGGCACCTTTGAGGCAACGTCGCGTCATCAAAGACAGCCCGCCGCGCAAACCATCGAGCGCGAGCGCGTGCTCCGCCTGTGATGCAGCTCGTTCCATGATAGATACGCCGCTACTGATTTTGGCCATGCCGACGCGCCCTCGGACTTACGGTTCGTAAGCAGCGCATACTAAGCGACTGGATTGGTTTATATTTTATTGCAAAGGCCCAAACGGCACGCCACGCCGACCGGGCTGCGGCGCGTCAACACTTGGTTCTAGTTGCCGCCCGCTGCCGTCTAGGGCACGAAACAGGCGCGCCGCTGCCTAAAGCGGCCCTCAACCAACCTGCCGAAAGGTAGCCATGCTTCTTCGCTTCGCGCCCGTATTGTTCGTGTTGCTCTGGTCATCCGGCTTCATTGGGACCAAGCTTGCGGTCACTGGCGCTGAGCCATTTACATTCCTATCCATCCGGTTTGCGTTGGTCCTCGCCATCCTAACCCCGATTTCCTACGTTCTCGCCAAACACTCACTGAGCTTACAGCAACGATTGAGCGCGTTCGGCGCGGGCGTCCTGTTGCACGCCGGGTATCTGGGCGGCGTTACGTGGGGCGTTTCGGCCGGAATGGACGCCAACGTCACCGCGCTCATGTGTGCGCTTCAGCCAATTTTGACGGCTGTTTTCGCTGGCTTAACGCTTGGTGAGACGATCAGCGGTCGCCACTGGTCCGGGCTCGCATTGGGCTTAGTCGGGACAGCCCTCGTGATTTTGCCGAAGTTTGGCCCGGCCGCGACGGCGGGATTCGTGAACGTGGCAGATGCCCTGCCGGCTTTTCTGTCGGTCGCTTTCGCCGTTTTGGCGATCACGGCTGGCACCATCTACCAGAAGCGCTATGCCAGCAGGATCGAACTAATTCCAGGGGTTATCTGGCAATACATCGGCGCTTTTGCCGTCGTTGCCCCGTTATCTTTTTTGTTTGAAACCCAACGGGTAAACTGGACACCGTCCTTCGTGTTCGCCTTGTTTTGGCTCGTGTTCGTGTTGTCGCTCGGCGCGATCACCCTGCTCATGCTGCTAATTCGAGAAAACGCGGTCTCGCGGACGTCTGCCCTGTTCTACCTCGTACCATCCGTCACATCCGTGATGGCCTTCGCATTCTTCGGCGAGACGCTAAGCCCCGTCCAGATCGCCGGATTTGCTATTGTAACGTTTGCGGTGATCTGGCTGCAAAAACCGCCCATTCCAACGCCGCCAACTCAGTCATGAGGACATCATGATCAGCGAAGTCGAGATTG
>JBBRVM010000557.1:0-2700 GCA_038246865.1 Burkholderiales bacterium | reverse complement strand
TCCACCGCGTTCTGCATGAGGTTGTGTACGACTTGACGCAGACGCGTGGCCTCGCCGTGAATGTTGCGCTCGTTGCCTTGCCAATTCAAAATCAACTTCACCGGATACGAGGCGTAAAGCTCCAGGGTTTCCTTGAGCAACGCCTCAACGTCCACCGCCAGCAAGCTACCGGGACGCGGACGCCGCGCGTAAATCGCGAAATCGTTGACCATGTTTTTCATGGCGGTGACTTGATTGACGATCGTTTGCGTGCCGCGACGCAACACCGCAGCGTCGGCTTCGCCGAGCCTTGGCACCAGTTTCATCTCCAGCCGCTCGGCGGAGAGTTGAATCGGCGTCAACGGATTTTTGATCTCATGCGCGAGTCGCCGCGCCACCTCGGCCCACGCGGTATCACGCTGAGCCTGCAAGACTTCGGTGACATCATCAAACACCACAATGCGCGCCCCAACATCCGCCACCACGCGTCGCGCGCCGCGAAGGATGAAGGTGCGGGCAATTCCGCCCACCATCAGCTCCTGCTCGCGTTGCCAGTCGCTTTCGCCAACTGCGGCAAAGTTACGCGCGACGATCTCAGCGAATGTTGCGAGCGCCGGTTCCGTCGTCGACCACTGCCCCAGAGGCTCGCCGACACGCTCGTCAATGCGCGCCTGAAGAATCACGGCCGCTGCTGCGTTGGCTACGCGCAATACAAAATCATCGGTAAACACCAGCACCCCGGCGTTCAGATTCTTGAGCACGCTCTCCAGATACAGATTGGTCGTTTCGATCTCGCGGCGATTGACCATGTCGCGATTCCGCGCTTCGGCTAACTGCGAGGTCATGGTGTTGAACGATTGCGTCAACACCGCAAGTTCATCGCGCCCTTCAACCGGCTGCCGACGCGAAAAGTCGCCCTCCGCCACAGCGCGGGTACCGTCGGCCAGTCGCGCCAGAGGTTGCGCGAGGCGCTCCGAAAAAACCGAAGCCAACGCCAACGCCGTCAAGAGCGCAAGCATCAACGCCAATGTCAGCGTAAACGCGAAGAGACGCTTCAACGCCGTGCGCTGAAACGACAGTTCCTGATAGTCGCGAAAGCCCGCTTCCACCCGTTCAGTCTGATCGCGCAGTGCGGCGGGCACCGGCTGGGTGACGATTAACAGCCGAAGCGGCGAACCATCCCCCGCAATCACCGGTGCGATGACTTTCAATTGCAACCCGGTATCGCCTACTGGTTCAACCGAGGTTGCCGTTTGCATTGATCGCACTTGCCGTAGCTCCATCGACGACGGCATGTTCGGCGGCAAGGCAACTACGCTTTCGGTGGCTTGTGCGATCAGAGAGCCATTGATCGCCAACAACGACACGCTGGTCAGATCAGCCTGATCACGCAGATTGCCAAGCCGTGCACGTGCCTCCGCTGCATCGAGGCCGGACAGCGTCGTGGCAATGGATTCGGTCTTGCGCGCGAGCTCTTTGAGCGGCTGCGTTAATGCGGAGCGCCCGAGTTGCAAACCGGTGTCGAGTGCTTTGTCGATGCGCGTATCGAAAAAACTCTCAATCGACGACGACAGAAACTGCACCGATAAGGAATACACCAGCGCACCCGGCAACACCGCAGTTACTGCGAAAAACATCATCATGCGCGTCGTGAGCTTCGAGCCAAATACGGCAGCCCGTCGCGCCCGTAACAACAGCACGATCTGATAGATCACCAGAATTGCGAGCCCGATTACGATGGCCGCATTGGCAATCAGAATCTCGGTGTAATAGCGCGTGAACAGAGGGGAGTTGTTCGACGCCGTCGCTAACGCAATGATGAACACGATGCCCGCGATCGAGAGCGTAAGCCACGCCGCCCGCATCCAGCGCGGTGGCGACAGACCGACGGCGACCGCGGCATCAGGCACAGGATCGAAACTGCTCATCACTTCATGCCGCTAGGGCGTGACCACCACGCGATACCAATCGGAGGACAGCGTCCATTCGCGCGACACCAACGTGTTCACCTGCAACGGCTTCGGTAGCTGCGTCGTGTCCAATTTCAGGCGCAGCGATACCTCATAACGCTCGCCGGAACGCAGTTCGCGTTTGTCGAGCAAAGTGCGACCGCGAACCAACCGGATCTGGCGCAACGCCTCATCAAGCGTCGGGTAGCTGTTCGGTGTACCGACGCTGCGGCCCGTGTCGACGCGATACGAATTGGTCAGTGCCGCGAACGTGAGTCTGCGGACAAAAGACGGCGACGGCACACGCTCGTCAAACCAGTACGGCCGACTGCGCGTCACCTCAGTTTCGAGAACGAAGTAGAGCGGCGTGCCGCGTACCAGCGCCTCTTCCAGCGGTGCAGTCAACGCAAAGTCAAACTCCGCGTCCATCACATAGGCATCATCTTGCGTGCGAACCACGGCGCTTTTTACGTTGATGACTTCGGCGCTCACTTGCAGCGAAAACGCGAGCATCGTCACCGCTGCAACAGTTACGTTGAAGCATCCGCGCAGCAAACTATCAGACACTCGAATCACGAAGCAATCTTTTCCAGCAAAGCGTAAAAGTACCCATCGTGATTGTGAGTCTTCCTGTTGCCGCCTGGCAACAACTGACCGCTCGCGCTCGCCGGATCGCCGGGTAGTGTGATGCGGATACGACGCATATCGGTGTGACGGGCCAGTGCGGCCTCCACCTGCAAATTGTTCTCCGGTTTGAACACCGAGCAAGTGG
>JBBRVM010000556.1:0-2702 GCA_038246865.1 Burkholderiales bacterium | reverse complement strand
CGTACCCCACCCCCGCCTTTTATTTGGGGCCGGGGGGTGGGGCGGGTTTTTCCCCGCCTTGGGCTGGCCCCCCCCCCCGCCCGCAAAACCCCGCTCCCACAAAGGCGCTCTGCACCCCGACACGTCGCGCCCGCGCAACGCCTGTAAGCACCTACTGTCGGAAATCGATACAAAGCGCGCACCCTGCGGCTACGGGGCGTATGATCGCGCCATGTTTAGTATCACGCGTTTGTTACAGCGTGATGACAGTTTGCAAGAAAAGCGCGCAGCACTAACCGATGCGCCGCCCCGGTCAATCCGCACCCGCCGTGCGACCGCGCGAAGTAGTTCATCACCATGCTGACCCTCCTCAATATCCTCGCGGGTATCGCGCTCCTTGTCTGGGGCACGTATCTCGTCCGCACCAGCATCCTGCGTGTTTACGGCGCTGAACTGCGGCGCTTCCTCTCGGTTAACGTCGACAACCGCTTCACGGCTTTGTTGGCGGGCCTGGGCGTCACGAGTCTTCTGCAAAGCTCAACAGCCACGGCGCTGCTCACCACATCGTTTGCCGGCAGCGGCCTCATCGCTACGGCGCCAGCTCTCGCCATCATGCTTGGTGCCGACATCGGCACGGCGCTGGCGGCGGTGTTTCTATCGCGCGACTTGACGTGGCTCTCGCCGCTGTTGATTTTCGTTGGCGTGATCGTATTCCTGTCCAAGCAACGCACAAATGCCGAGCATCTGGGCCGCGTGAGCATCGGCCTTGGCATCATAATGCTGGCACTTCAATTAATCGTCGCCGCCGCACGACCTTTGACGCAAACGGTTGGCGTCAAAGCGATCTTCACGACAATCTCCGGCGATCCGCTGCTCGATCTGGTGATCGCTGCGGCCGTCACCGTGCTCGCCTATTCGAGCCTCGCGGTCGTGTTGCTGGTCGCGACATTAACGGCGTCGCAAGTCATCGGGCTCGATACCGCATTGCCATTGGTACTCGGTGCCAATATCGGCAGCGGCGCGCTCGCGGTGCTCATGACGCTCAATTCGTCGGCGGAAGTTCGTCGTGTACCGCTTGGCAATCTCGTGTTCAAACTCGTCGGCGCGCTGATCACCATACCGTTCATCCATCTGATCGCGAACTATGCCCGCGATTCGGGTTTTGGCGAGGCTCATGTAGTCATCGCTTTCCACCTCATCTTCAACGTCGCCCTCGCCGCGCTGTGCATCCCGCTGGTGCACCGGGTCGCCGATCTCACGCATCGGTTACTGCCCGCCGCGCCGACGGTGCAGGATGAGAGTCGCGCCAAACACCTGGACTCCCATGCGCTGCTCACGCCCTCGCTGGCGCTCACCTGCGCCGCTCGCGAGGCGCTGCGCATCGGCGATTTTGTCGAGCAGATGCTGGCCGCGCTGGGCCGTCTGATGCGCGACAACCATCGCTCGTCGGCAGATGAAATTCGTCGCCTCGATGACGTCGTCGATTCGCTGTACAAACAGGTCAAGTTCTATCTCACACAGGTTAGCCGCACGCCGATGGGTGACCGGGAAAGCCGCCGCTGGACCGACATCATTTCGTTCACCATCAATCTCGAACAGGTCGGCGACATCATCGAGAAGAGCGCCAACGATGTGGTGCAAAAAAACATTGACCGCAACCGCAATTTCTCGGAGGCGGGCAAGCAGGAACTGTGCGATTTGCATATGAGGCTGGTCACCAACTTGCGCCTCGCGATGAACATCTTCATCAATAACGACGTCAACGATGCGCAGCTCCTGATCGCAGAAAAAGTGAAGTTCCGCGAACTCGAATTAGTCAACTACGACAAGCACCTTGGACGCCTCGCCGACCAGACCGTGCAGAGCATAGAGACCAGTTCTCTTCACCTCGATCTAATGCGTGACCTGAAGCGAATTAATTCGCACTTCTGCTCCGTCGCCTACCCGATTCTCGAAAGCGCGGGTGTGTTGTCGCAGAGTCGCTTGCGTGCGGTTGAGCACGAACGTGCTGACGTGACGATTACCGGTAGTGGTAGGGTGCGTCCTTAACTGCCACTATTGCGGATTTCGGAGCGCGGACACTGCGCACCGTCGCGCTTTGTTCGCTCAGTGCAAACAAGAATGCGGCTGGTCAAGAGTCACATGAGCATCTCCCTGCAACTTCAAACTAAATGGAATTGTTTTTTTTCCGGAAGCCACATTATATAAATACAAAAGTGGATGACGTGCATCCATCACATCTACCTTCGGCATGGGATCCACATAAGGTAAATGTGCATTCATCTTCACGGCCAACTTTGCTTTTGCCATGATAACATCCATCTGTACCACCAATGAAAAATATTGAGACAAGGGAGTATGAAAATTGCGCAGCTGCTCGGTTAACTCACGCATCACTTTTTTAATTTCTTCCCGCTCCTCCTCTTCCAATGAAAGAATCAAATTATTTATTCCGATGGCTTCTTCAGGCTCTAAAAAACAAGTTTTTCCGGTAGCTGAAATATCATGAATAATTCCTTTCGCACTACGTTTGTGTTCAGCAAGAATTGAAACAACTCGCCTTCCTCCTCTCCAACTTTCCTCTGTATCACTCAACCAAGCACTTTTTCTGTATTTCTGAATCAGTGATAAATACATCTGATCGCATTCGACACGTTTTCTAGCTAAGTTTTTTCTGATTTTACCTAAATCCAAGGACGCCCCGCTGAGAACATGTCCGGTTT
>JBBRVM010000555.1:0-2708 GCA_038246865.1 Burkholderiales bacterium | reverse complement strand
GCATCCACCGAACTGGTTGCTTCGTCCAGAATCACGATCCGGGGATCGGCCAGCATGGCCCGGGTGAAGCAGATCAACTGGCGTTCCCCCAGGGAAATGCCGACGCCCTGCTCGCCTACCTGCACCACATCGCAGCGTTCGCGCTGGTGGCCATCCTTCTCGTCGAAATGGCATTGTGCAAGGCGGGCATGACGTCCGCACAAACGCGACAGCTCAAGTGCTACGACTTGTTCTAGTCAACACCTGATTAGCAAGGTGCCTCAACCTGGGAATCGTCATTCTGAGCTGCAGCGAAGGATCAGTGTGCATACTAAAACGCGTTCCACGGTGCTCAAGCGGTGCCGCCTGATGTTTCGCTTCGCACAACATGACAACCTTCCTGACAAGCCACTTTGCTGAGGCAGCTTGCTAATCAGGAGTCAACAATTAGGGAAATCGCCCCTCAGCCCCAAAGCAGCGATTACGACGGCACGTAGCAACAGGGGGCGGGACGACGTTGAATGAATCAACGTTGAGGGGAATGGGTTTCGCCCGTCCTCGCGAAATTTCCCGTGCTACGCCAGCGTTCGCAGCGCGCGCTGCTGACTCGCAAAGATCGCCCCGAGCCACAGCGCAATGGCAGAGAAAACTAGCCCGCGCTGCAAGCCCACCAACCCCGACGCACTCGCCGCAGCGGTCGTCCCCGATGAAGCATCAGCAATCCACCCGACCACGACCGGGCCGACGATCTGGCCCACGGCAAACACCATCGTGAACGCGCTGATGCCCTTCACCCAGTCGCTCGTAGGCAAGTTGTGGCGAACGAGCGCCGTGGTTGACGCGACGACCGATAAAAACACGCCACCAAACACAATCCCCGACAGCAGAATCACCGGCCACGCACTGGTCAGCGCGGGCAAGATCGTCGCGACGCCGAGCAAAGCGTTCAGCGTAGCCAGCGCACGACCGCTCTTGTGCCGCGCGAGGAGTCCGGCCCAGACGCGCGACGACGCCATGCACGCCACACCTAGCAACGCGTAGAACGTCGTGATCTGCCCGGCGCTCGCGCCCTGCTCGCGCAGCAGCGCAATCACAAACGTCATGTAGCCGATATAACCCACGCCAAACATCGTGTAGCCTGCGAGCGAAAACGTGAAGTCGCGCAAGCGCAGATGCGACTTTTCAGAAGACGAGTTGGACGCGGCTGGTATCAGTGGCCGCATCACCCGCGCGGGCCACGTCAGCGCGAGACTCCCAGCGACGCACAGCAGCGCCAACGCCCACCACGCCCATGCCCAGTTAGCGAAGCCCAGCCACTGGTGGTGACTATCCGTCGCGTTTAAGAGCGCAGGCACGAGCAACGCCGAAGCGGTGATCCCGATGCCCGAGCCGCCGTAGTAAATCCCCAACAGCAGAGAACTGCGGTTGCCGTGACTGGCATCCAGTGCGCCCAACCGCGCGGCTAGCACCCCGCCCGTGATGAACACTGTCGCGCTCGCCACACCCGCCGTCCAGCGTTGCACCAGCAGCATCGTGCCGTCGGTGAAAAATCCACACAGCCCCATGAACACGCTCGCACTCAACGCACCCCACACCATCACCGAAGCCGCACTGAACCGCCGCATCAACCACGGCGTCATTAATGCGCCGACAAAGTAGCCGAGCGCATTCGAGGTGTTCATGCTGCCGGCAAACGTATACGACCAGCCGAGGTCGGCACGCATTGGCGGTAACAGCAAGCCGTACGCGAATCGCGTGATGCCGAGCGATACGGCGGCACCGAGCGAAAGCGCGAAGGCAAGCGCGAGCGGCGACACCGTCGTCGGGTGTTTGTTCGGCGTCGAGTCGCTCAAAGCATCAACCGCGCAGAGCCCACAAAAGCCGTGTTCCGAACGCGCCCATCACCGCGCCGGTGATCAACGAGAGCACGGGCTTTGCCCGCATGTAAGCGCGCTGCGCCGGAGGCGTTGAGAAAAGATAAGCGAGGCCGATATGCCAGACGAGGCCCATCAAACCAACCATCATCACTGCAGAGATTCGCGTAATCAGCGCGGCGTTCGGATCAAGACATACCACCGCAACGCTGGTCCAGAACGCGAGAGATTTCGGGTTCGTCAGATTGGTCAGCAAGCCGTTGCGGAAGTAGCTTCGCTGCCCCGCTTCGTCTTCCCGAGCGACAACGACTTTGCCGGTATCGCGCATGGCATTGCGATCAACCCACATTGAGCGAAACAAAGAAAACGCCAGATAAAGCAGATACAACCCACCCACAGCGCGCAGCCCCGTTTGCAACGCCGGAGCCGCATCAAAAATTTTCTGCACCCCGAACACAGCGACCGCGACCCACATGAACGTGCCAGTCGCAATGCCGAACGCCACTCCCAACGCCGCCCGTCGCGAAGACGACGCCGCAGTGTGTGTCAAGAGCAACAAATTAGGCCCGGGAATGATGAGTGCCGCGAGGTAGAGCAGCGCGAGGGAGATGAGACTTGAGAACATAGCGAAAGTCTAACGCGGAGCTGGGCTCGACGTTTCGGAGTGCACCGAAATGTCAAGCCATCGCTTAAGCCCGTCCGGCAGGCCAGACGCGAAGTACAGCGTGTGCGCGTTCGCATCCTGCGAGACAAGCCTTTCGTACGAATCATCCCGAAGAATACGTGCGCTTGTAGGGTGGAACGCCTGCGGTTCCACCCTGTGCACTCCTCGCAAAGCGACGCGAAAAAATGCCT
>JBBRVM010000554.1:0-2719 GCA_038246865.1 Burkholderiales bacterium | reverse complement strand
CCCCTCCCCGCCGCCAGCGCAATCTTCGGCAATTGCGTGGTTTTTCCTGAGCCCGTCTCGCCGGTCAAAACAACGACCTGATGATTACGAATGAGCGATCCGATTTCGTCAGCACGCTCCGAAACCGGCAATCCTTCGGCGTAAATAATGCCCGGCGAGCGGGCGAGGCGCGAGCGAAAACGATCCTCAGCGCGCGCAATGTCTGCTTTGATCTGATCGGGTTTGAGTAGTATGGCCTTGCGGCTGATGCGCCAGTAGTCTGCGAGCAGCATTGACTGGCGATCAGGCAAGAGCGGAGAAACGGGTGCGGTCATGCGAGATAGGAATTCTACGGTAGGCAATATAGCTTTGTCGTGCGAGCGCCTTCGCATTGGGGCTAGATGCACAAATAGCTAAATATCGACTTTAAGGCAAATATCGCTTCAGCCCCAACATAGTGGTGCTTTCATGAAAAAGCTGATCATCGCGTGAAACATGTGGGCACACTGGTTTGCCCCAAAAACACCCGGCACGAAATTCGCTAAACTGGTTTCTCCTAATTTCCCCGTGATAGGCAACTCGATGACCTCTATGAATCGCTTTTTCGCACTGACCGCTTGCGCCGTCGCGCTGGTTGCCAGCGGTGCCATAGCCAACCCGCTGCGCTGGGCGGGTGCCGGTGACCCGCAAACGATGGATCCGCATTCGCAGAACGAAGGGCTGACCAATTCGGTGAATTCGCAGGTCTACGAATTCCTGATGATTCGTGACAAAAAATTGAAGCTCGGGCCAGGCCTCGCGACCGAGTGGAAGCAGATTGATGATCTCACCTGGCAATTCAAATTGCGTCAGGGCGTGAAGTTTCACGATGGCACGCCGTTTACGGCGGATGATGTAGTGTTCTCGATGGAGCGCGCCAAGGCACCGACGTCGCAAATCCGCGTCTATGCCAACCAGGCGGGCACTGCTCGAAAAATTGATGCGAATACGGTTGAGTTCAAGCTCCCGCAAGTCAATCCGATTTTTCTCGATCATGTCAATTCAATCATGATCATGAGCAAATCGTGGAGCGAGAAAAACAATTGCACCACGCCGCTCGACTACAAGAATAAAGAAGAGAAATTCACCTCGCTGAACGCCAATGGCACCGGGCCATTCCGTCTCGTCAGCCGTCAGCCCGATGTGAAAACCATCTGGAAAAAGAACGACACCTGGTGGGGCAAACATGAGGGCAATCTGACCTCGGTCACCTATTCCTCGATCAAGAACGACTCGACACGCCTCGCTGCACTGATCTCCGGCGAGGTTGATTTCGTGCTCGACCCGTCGCCGCAGGATCTGGAGCGACTGGAAAAAACGCCTGGCGTCAAAGTCATCAAAGGCGTCGAAAATCGCGTTGTGTTCATCGGCATGGATCAGGCGCGCGACGAATTGCTGTACTCGAACGTCAAGGGCAAGAACCCGTTCAAGGACAAGCGTGTTCGTCAGGCGATGTATCAATCCATCGACATCGATGCGATCAAGACGAAGCTGATGCGCGGACAGGCGTTCCCCACGGGCGGCATCACGCCATCACCACTCGGCGCCTACAACGATCCGGCCATTGAAAAGCGTCGCCCGTTTGATGTCGCAGCGGCAAACAAACTTCTCGCCGAGGCCGGGTATCCGCAAGGCTTCGAGGTCACGCTGCATTGTCCCAACAATCGCTATATCAATGATGAGAAAATCTGTCAGGCACTAGCGGCCATGTGGGCAAAAATCAATGTTAAAGTACGCCTCGATGCGCAGCCACGCGCGGTGTACTTCCCCCGCCTCGACAAGCTCGATACCTCGCTCTACATGCTGGGTTGGGGCGGGGCAATTACCGATGCCGAAACAACATTGTCACCGGTGCTCAGAAATCGTGGCGCAAGCGGAATCGGCGACTACAACTATGGCAACTACAAGAACGCAAAACTGGATGAAGCCGCAGCCGCATCAAGCAAAGAGCCTGACGTGAAAAAGCGTGAAGCGTTGATCAAACAGGCGCTCCTCGCGCACAACGACGAGATCAATCATTTGCCGCTGCACCGCCAGGTCATCCCGTGGGCAGCGCGCAGCAATGTCAACGTCGTTCACCGCGCGGACAACTTTGTGCAATACGACTGGATCACGGTGAAATAGCGACCTTGACGGCGTTGTGCGCCTTACTGGGCGAACGCCGTTTTACCCTCGGTCTTCCCTAGTCGTCGACAGTCAGGCAGATTCGTTCGCCGATCCGACATGAGGTGGCAGTATTCCAAGACGTTGTCGTAATAGGAGCGGATATGTTTGACTCATTGACAGAAGAATTTATGAACTTGCGCACTTTGAAACGACTTCGTGGTGGTGCTTGCGCGGCGGCGGTATTCACGCTCTTTTGCGGGCCGTCCGCGTTTGCGCAAACACCGGTTACGGTTGTTGAGTACTACAACAAAATTACGGCGTCGTACTTTTTGACGGGACGGGCTGAGGAGCAAGCGGTGCTCGATGTCGCGGCCGATTTTCGGCGTACTGGAACAACGTTCGCGGCAGTGGCAGCAACCGGTGCGAGCTCACCGTTTGATCCGGTGTGCCGCTACCGAATTACGCTGGCCCCCACAGGGTATTCATCGCACTTTTATGGCACGACCGCGGATTGCGCCGTTGTCGCGAATGCAGCGCCGCAAAACTTTACCTCTGAAAATTTCGATTTTGCGGTGCTCAAACCGACCGCTGGTGT
>JBBRVM010000553.1:0-2724 GCA_038246865.1 Burkholderiales bacterium | reverse complement strand
GAAGTGCTCGCCATCACCTTCACCAACAAAGCTGCGGGTGAAATGCGCGAGCGGCTGCACTCGGCGTTGCTCTCGGCTATGGCTCCAGAAGCGCCCGATAGCAGCCCGCTGGCAACGCGGCGGCGCGCATTGGCGCTCTGCGTGCTGGAGCGAGATCGCGCGCTCCGGTGGCGGCTGCTTGAGGGCTTGAACGGCGTCATGATCGACACCTTCGACGCGTTTTGCGCACGCATCACGGCGAGCGCTCCGGTCCTGAGTGTGGCTGCGTCGAGCGCGCTCGCGAGCGTTTCGGAATCGGTCGGATCGCTGTACCGTCAGGCCGCGCAAGATGCGTTATTTGACGATGATCCTGAAGTGGTCGGTGCATCAAGAACGCTCTTGAGCCTGTCTGCAAATCGCGTTGACGCTGTAATCGATCTGATCGCCAATCTGCTGGGACGGCGGTCGCAGTGGTTGGGCGAAGCGGTTGACACGACCGATGCTGGTGTCGCTCACATCAATGCGCGTTTGCAGACGGAGATTGATGCCGAACTCGCCCGCGTTGCGGCGCGATTTAACCCGTTGCATCGGGCCGATATTGGGGCGATGCTGGCGTTCACTGCCGAGACGTTTCTAATAATGAATAAAGCCGACGTCGCGGCAGATCGCGAGGCCGCTCTGGCGGACTGGACATCGGGCGCCGCGAGTTTTGCTGTCAGCACATGGAAGTGCATCGCTGAACTGCTGTTGACTGGCAGCCGTGAGCTGCGCAAAAGCGGCGGCATCAATAAATCTGCCGGCTTCCCGCTCGGTACGGATGCTGATTTCTCAAGCCTTTCGAAGTCGGAGCGTGATGAAGCAAAAGCGCAAATGAAAGCGCTCCTGGATGAACTCACTAACGAGCCTCTGTGGATATCGGCGCTGGCTAAAGTTGAGCATCTGCCGACTGCGAGCGCGATTGCCGAACACGCGACCACGCTTCAGTCAACGCTCATCATTATGAAGCGCTCTGCCGCACACTTGTCGATCCTGCTCCGTGAGCAGGGCGTCACCGATTTTGCGGGCGTCGCGGACGCCGCACTTCAGGTGTTGCAGGAAGAGCGCGAAACGGTGCTCGGTGCGCTTGACGCACGCCTGAAACATGTCCTGGTAGACGAGGTGCAAGACACCAATCCGGCTCAATTTGCGCTTCTCACTGCGATCACCAGCGACTGGTCGCCTGGCGATGATCGAACGCTTTTTTTAGTGGGCGATCCGATGCAGTCGATTTACGGATTTCGTGACGCTGATGTGTCGCTATTCGCCCTCGCACAGACTCAGGGCATCGGCGATGTCAGATTGACGCCGTTGACGCTGACCGCCAACTATCGCTCGCAACCCGGAGTGGTCGATTGGGTGAACGATCAGCTCTCGCGCGTTTTTGCTCAAGTGGGCGAGTGGGAGTCAGCCCCTGTAGCGTTTGCCGCAGCGGCCGCCACGCGAGCGGTCGTCGAACGGGCAACTCCGATTGTCGAGCACCTGACGTTTGCTGATGCTGAAGCTGAGGCCGCACACGTCGCCCACGCGATCTGGCAAGTCACGCGTGACTACCCAGCAGAGAGCATTGCAATTCTGGTGCGGACGCGACCGCATGCGCAGGCGACGATCGCCGCGTTGATCGCGCGCGGCATCCCGTTCACGGCACGCGAATTTGCGCGATGGGAACAGCGGGAAACGATTCGCGATCTGCTGTCGCTAACGTTCGCCATCGCGCATCCGTCGGATCGGACTGCGTTGTTCTCGGTGTTGCGCTCGCCCTGGGTCGGCCTGACGCTAGCGACACTTTCTGCGTTTGCGCATTACCTCGACAACGCGGGTCGAGACGCTCCGTCATGGCATGCGCTTGCGGCGGACACGCCTTGGTTAACGCAGATTAACAGCGATGACGTGCAACGTATTGCGCATGCATACGCAGCATTCAGGACAGCTAATGCACGTGCGTGGTTGTCACCACTCGCCGAGCAGGTGCGCGCCGTTTGGCAGCAGCTTGATGGATCGTCGTGGTGTGCCGATGACGATGCGCGCGATGATGCCGAGGCGTTCTTCGCCTGGCTGCATGAGAACGCATCTGGTGGGTTGTTGCCACCGCGACATGTCGTTCACGATTTGCTGGGTCGGCAGCATCGCTCCTTTACGGCAGCGTCCGCCACTGAGCGTTCAGGTGCAGGATCAGTCGAAATTTTGACGATTCACAAGGCAAAAGGGCTGGAATGGGATCACGTTTTTCTGGTCGGGATTGATCGTAAACAGCGCAGTGACGCGCGCGAATTGGCGCGCTGGCGATTCGTGCCGACCGAGGACGGCTCAGGTCAGCGTCAGGTGCTCGTTGCAGCGCGGGATTCGCGCAAGAAGCTGGTGGGCAGCGTGTTTGACTACGTGAGTCAACATACCAATGCGGCGCGCGCTGCCGAAGGGAAGCGGTTGCTCTACGTCGCCTCAACACGCGCCAAAATCGCGTTGACGCTGACCCGATGCAATGCCGCGTTTGACCCACCCTCCGATAGTTTCTCGGCACTACTGGGCGACGTTGCCGATGAACGATTCGAAGTGCCCGAGCGCTCAATTGACAAGCGGCTTCTTCTGGCGAAATCACTGACGCGGAGCACGAGGCCGCCTCCCGTGTTTGATACGACCCTGATCGCCGTTCCGGCCTATCCGGCGCTGCTTTCCTACGCACAAATCGCGGTCACGCAGAGCCAGTTGGAT
>JBBRVM010000552.1:0-2734 GCA_038246865.1 Burkholderiales bacterium | reverse complement strand
TTCGCTGCCGCCTCAGTCAAATCAAGGTGCGTTGTGATCGTTTCCACAAGCTGTCGGCCGACGGTGTAAAGCGGATTGAGCGAGGTCAATGGATCCTGAAAAATCGCGCCGATCTGACGGCCTCGAATCTTTCTCATCGCTTCGTAAGGCAGATTATCGATGCGTTGACCATCCAGCAAAATCTGCCCTCCGGCAATGCGCCCCGGCGGTTCGAGCAAGCCTATGATTGCGGCCCCCGTCAGTGATTTGCCTGCGCCCGATTCACCAACCACGCCGAGCACTTCGCCCGGCGCAATCGAGAACGACACATCATCCACCGCCGTCAACAAGCCGCGTCGGTTCGGGAATTCAATACGAAGATTTTTTACTTCTAGCAGGGGCTTGGACATGGGTGGGCAGTAGGAATTTAGGTGCGCAGTTTTACCTGTGCGCTTATGTGCGATTACGTACGCTTCGGCGTCGGAATCGCGCGCGGAGGCTCGATCAACGACATGTCACGTGGAACGATTACGGGCTGGGCTGGCGCGCCACTGGTTGGCTGACATCCCGGCACCGCTTCCGCATGGTCAATCACCAGTTCGTAATCGCGCGAATACGCGCTTTTGCGCTGGGCGGCAAGCCAGTAGCGCACGCACTTTTCGGTCTTGAAGGTGAACGCTTTGCGATCCGGCAGATAGCTGGCGATAGTCGGCGCTGCATCGATCAGCAGTTCGTGTACGCCTGCGTCAATGCGGCGCGGCGTGATCGTGCTGTATTCGCCATCAACCGCTACGATGCTTACCGGGTATCGATGCAGGTGCGTTCGCGTGTAAAGCTGACCGTCGAGCACCGTTTCCCATTGATGCGCGCATCCGGTCAACCCGAGGGCCAACAGAGCCGTCAGCGTCAAAGTTAAAAGAATTTTCTTCATCGGACTCTCCTGCAAAAAAACTATTGGAGTTTCGGATTCAACGCGTCGCGCAGCCAGTCTCCAACCAGATTCACCGACACCACCATCACGATTAGCGCAATCCCTGGAAATACAGTAATCCACCACTCGCCAGAGAACAGGTAGTTTTGCCCCTCGCTGATCAGCGTGCCGAGCGACGGTTGTGTGGGCGGCATGCCGACACCGAGGAACGACAACGTGGCCTCCGCGATGATGGCATTGGCAATGTTCAAAGTCGCGATGACCAGCACCGGACCGAGCACATTTGGCAGCACATGGCGCACCATGATGGCCATCTTCGACACGCCAATGACGCGCGCCGCCTGCACATATTCCTTGCTCTTTTCAACCAGCGTCGAACCGCGCACGGTGCGCGCATATTGCACCCAGCCAGTCAGCCCAATCGAGAAAATAATCACATACAGCGCAAGCGAATCCTGCATTTCACGCGGTACGAATTGGCGACCAATGCCGCTGATCAAAAGCGCCACCAGAATCGCCGGGAACGTGAGCTGAATATCGGCAATACGCATGATGAGGCTGTCGACGCGGCCACCGACATAGCCCGCGAGCAAGCCGAGTCCGACCCCCATCACAATCGACATCGCCACGGCGCACAAAGCAACCAGCAGCGAGACGCGGCTGCCGTACATGATGGTCGACAAAATGTCGCGGCCCTGTTGATCGGTGCCGAGCGGGAACTCCGCCTTGCCGCTCACGTTCCACATTGGGGGCAGGTTGGAATCCAGGAGCGATATCTGCGTGAGGTCATACGGATTATGCGGCGCCAAAACTGGCGCGAGCACTGCGCCGAGAATGCATAGCAAGGCGAGCACGGCAGCGATCATCGTCACCGGCGAGCGCTTGAAACTCCACCAGATATCGCTATCAAAAAAACGGGTCATTGCTTCCAAAAATTCACCTGTACTTTGTCGTCGTAGGGCGGGCACTGCCCGCCGTTGTAGTTTCCTGCGAAGCACAAATGAGTGCGGCTGAAGCCGGGGAGCACAAGGCGGACGGCGCCTGCCCTACGCCAAGAAACTTCAAAGCGGCAACCCACGCTCAGCCAACCGCGAAAAATAGCGCACACCATTGGGAATAATTTCGTCGCAAAAATCGTACCTTGTGTTGTGCAACGGCAAAATTTCGGCTGTGTTTTTTTGTCCGATCACAGCGTAACAGCCCGGTCGCTTTTGCAGCATGAACGAGAAATCCTCACCGCCCATCGACGGCGTGTAGTTCGCGTCGGCGTTCTCTTCGCCCCAGACCTCAGCCGCCGCTTGCCGTGCAAATTCGACCTCTGCAGCCGTGTTGATCACCGACGGATAAAGTCGGTCGTACTTGAGGGTGCCTTTGGCGCGATGCGCATCGCAAATGCCTTGCACCATTTCCGCCAGACGTGCTTCGATCAGGTCACGCGTCGCAGGATCATAGGTGCGCACTGTGCCAGTCATCTTCACCGAGTCTGGTACGACATTGAAGGCGGGCAAATTTCCGCCCTCAATCGCGCTGATCCCCACCACCGCAGTTTCCAGCGGACTCACGTTGCGCGACACAATCGTCTGCGCAGCGAGCACGATATTTGCAGCCACGGTCATAGGGTCGCAGAGCAAATGCGGTCGCGCGGCGTGGCCACCCTTGCCGCTCACCTCAATCGTGAATCCGTCGGCCGACGCCATGAACGGGCCGACGCGCGTACCCCATTTGCCTAATTCCAGATCGGGCCGATTGTGAACGGCAAAAATACGATCACAATCGAAGCGATCGAACAGACCTTCTTTCACCATCAAATCGCCACCGGCACCG
>JBBRVM010000551.1:0-2739 GCA_038246865.1 Burkholderiales bacterium | reverse complement strand
GGTCGATTTATTACAGCATGCTGATCGCCGGGCCGTTTGGTGACGAGGCTACGGCGGAGTTTTCCACTTCGCTTCTGAAGGGCGAATCGATTGGCAGGAACCCGAAGGGCGCCACCGACATTCTGACGGTGAGTTTTTCGAGTCACGACTACATCAATCACAACTTTGGGCCCGAGAGCATTCAGTCGATGGATCATTTGATTCGCCTTGATCGCACGCTTGGAAAGTTCTTTACGGCAATTGACGCTCGAGTCGGTCGCAACAACGTGCTTACGGTGTTAACCGCCGATCACGGGTTCATGAACACACCTGAATACAGCACGGAGCGCGGCTTCGATGCGGGGCGCGTTGATCCCAGAGCGCTGCGGAGCACCGTCAACGCCTTGGCCGAGAAAAAATTCGGCATCGCGAATCTCGCGCCACAGCACATGACGGGTGGCTGGACGCTAGATTACGCCGCGATGGAAGCAAAGGGAGTCAACCGCGAGGAGGTTGAGAACTTCATGGCGCGCGCTGTGTTGGATCAGCCAGGTATCGCGTTTGCGTTCACGCGCAGCCAGTTAGAGCGCGGCGCTATGCCAGCAACCCGCGTGGCAACACTAGTGCAGCGCTCCTGGCATCGACAATTTGCGGTCGATCTGGTCGTGGTGCCGAAGCCGTTTTACTACTTTCAAACCAAGTCGAATTCGCCGCAAGCGGTCTGCTCGCACGGCACGCCGTACAGCTACGACACCAACGTGCCGCTGATGATTCAAGGTTCAAAGTGGGTCAAAGCGGGGCGCTTTGGTGAGTATGCGGAGACCGTGGATATCGCACCCACGCTGGCGCAAATTCTCAACGTTCGCGTGCCGAGCGCAAGCGAAGGCAGGGTCCTGACGCAGGCGTTGATCCGAAAATAGTCGCGATGTAACAGCTCGAACCCAATGTGACACTGGAGACCCTCATGAGAAATTTGAGTGTCCTCTTGTGCTGTGTGCTTTCAAGCGAAACGTTGCTTGCGCAGGAGTTTCCCGCCAAGACCGTTCGCATCATCGTGCCGTTCGCCACGGGCGGCCCCGCGGACGTTTATGCGCGCGCCGTCGCACAGCGACTGACGGAGTCGCTCGGACAGGGCTTCATCGTCGACAACCGGCCGGGTGGCGGCGCGGTGGTGGGCACCGATACGGCCGCGGCGAAAGCGACGGCTGACGGCTACACATTGCTCATGATGTCGAACGCGCAAACAGTCAACGAAACATTGATCCCGAACAAGCCGTATGCGTTATTGCGTGACTTTGTGCCGATATCGCCAGTCAACTACTCTGATCTCGTGCTGGTCGCGCATCCCAGCGTCGCCGCCAACAATCTGCGCGAATTTATCGCCGCTGCCAAGGCAAGCCCCAAGGCGATGACCTTCGCCTCCAGCGGTCCGGGCACGCCCTACCACATGGCAGGCGAACTGCTGAAGGCGATGGCGGGCATTGATCTGCTGCATGTGCCGTACAAAGGCAGCATCGGTGCGCGCACCGACATTGTGGCTGGACACGTCAACGTCATGTTCGACGCGATCACCACGATGGCGGCACGAGTCAAAGCGGGCAAAGTGAAAGCGCTCGCGACCTCCGGCAAGACACGCTCAACGGTGATGCCCGACGTGCCGACGCTCGACGAGGCTGGCGTGCCCGGCTACGAGTCCGTCATCTGGCTCGGCATCATGGCCCCGATCAACACACCACGTTCCATTGTCAACAAACTTAACGCTGAAATCACAAAGGCGGTGAACCGCGCCGACGTCAAGGCAGACTGGGCAAAGCAGGGCGCAACGCCGATGCAGATGACACCCGATGCGTTCGCAAAATACGATAAAGAAGACATCGACAAATGGGCGCAAGTGGTCAAAGTATCTGGTGCGAAATTCGAAGAATAAGCACGTCTGGACATCTTGAGCGCGGGTGCAGCTAAAGGGCTGTTGCACACAATCGCTGCGAGCGAAGGCATCATCCTTGAAGGCGAGTTTGGCGCTGTCGGCGTAATTCGTGATCGGCTGAACGCCGGGGCGAAGTGCGATGTCATCGTTCTCACCGCCGCGATGATCGCCGAGCTTGCTGCCGCAGGCCAAGTGGATGCCGGCACTGTGATCGGGCTAGGCACAGTGCACACCGGAGTAGCGCTCCCCGCGTCAAAGCCAGCGATTCAAATCGACAGTGTTGAGTCGCTGCGTGCGCTGTGCGCGGGCGCATCGAAAATCTATTTCCCCGACCCTGTGCGCGCCACCGCCGGTATTCATTGCCTAAAAGTCCTCACTGCGCTCGGTTTCGCCGAAAGCCACAAAGACCGCTTCGCGACCTGCCCCAACGGTGCCACCGCCACGCGTGCGATGGCAGATTCGGGCGAGGAGAACGCAATCGGCATCACGCAATGCTCGGAGATTTTGTACACCCAGGGCGTGCAATATGCGGGCGCGCTGCCTGTGCCGTATGCGCCGTCGACGGTGTATTCGGCGGCGATTACAAATTGCGCTGCCAGCGTCGCGGAGGCGATGCGATTGTTGAAAGCGTTGTCGTCGATGAAGAGCAAAACGGCACGCGTTTCTGCGGGCTTCGAACCGATAGCGGAGTGACTGGCATGCAACTGAAAAGAGCAAGTGGTAGGCCGTGAAGGACTTGAACCTTCGACCAAAGGATTATGAGTCCTCTGCTCTAACCAACTGAGCTAACGGCCCCTTGAAAGGAGGAGAGGACAGATTATAGCGGTTCGGTC
>JBBRVM010000550.1:0-2741 GCA_038246865.1 Burkholderiales bacterium | reverse complement strand
CCGGCGGCGGCGCGGGTGGTGGCGCAGGCACGGGCGTAAGGTCTGAAGCGACTGGCGCTGATGGCGCTGCTTCAGCCGGACTGACTGTGGGCACTGTTACTAAGGATACGGGCTCAGACGCCTTCGGCAGCACCAGGCGCGAAAGCGATGATTCCGAAGTCGCCGCCCACGTTACCAGGTAGGGCCAGGCCGCGGCGTAGTCACGACGCCACCCCGACGCCAGAATGAGCACTACCGCCAGCACCACAGCGAGCCCGGTGGCCACGGTGGCCAGCGTCATCGGGCGCGCCATCACGACCGAGTCGCCACACGCGTCCCAATTTGCTTCGCGATCTCTGACGTCGCGCCAATTGCTCGCCAGCCGGAACAAAGCCACCGGCCAAATGCCCATGGCAGCCCCGGCCCAGGCGGAGCGTGTCGCTCGCGCCCAGGCGAGCTGCGCGCTGCTGGGTTTGCGGTGGTCAGCGGGGCACGTCACTCCCGACACCACGACGAGGCCCATCAACCACTTACCCGGTGTGGTGCGAAAGGTTCTAAGCGCAAACGCCTCCAGCGGAATCGTGGCAAGCACTACCAGCACAGGGAGCACGAAAGGCGACCGGATCAGGATGAACCAGACCTCGCCCCCGTTAATTACGCTGTCGCCCAACGCCAGCACGGCGTACAGAACCATCCCGACGAGCGCATAGTCGGTAAGCCGCGCAAACAGTCGGCGCTGTACGTTGGTCGCGGTCACAAAGCCAGCAGCACTGCGAGTCAATTCCATGAGCCGAAGTTTGAATATCCAGGCGGTGTCGTGCTGCGGTGGCGGCGCGCCGATGAAGATCGAGCCTTCGCGCCGCCATTTGATGATACCGAGCCGCGACAAACCGGCGGCTGGCCCCATCGCCTCTTTCGGGCGACTCAACGCAAACGCGCCCATCATCAGAGCCGCGATAGCGACCAACGCGCTGACAAAACCGTAGGACACTGGCCCGTCAAACCAGACTGGCACGAACCACGCACAGCCCAAAACAACAAGCATCAATGCGACCGCCAGCCCGAGCCAAACCATCGGCGACGCCCAGGCGGTACCGTCGGCCAATGGATCAGCGAGCGCATCTACGCCCGGAAGGGATTTCGGCGTCGATGCCTCGACCGATACCTGCGACACCTCGCTGCCGCTCTCCGCCAGGATACGTGATTGAGTGCTGCCAGCTTCGACCGCTGCATCCCGTGCGGCCGAACCACCGATCGGCAATCGCCACGGGCCTGCGCCTACGCCAGGATTAAGCGCAGCGTCGTAATCTTTTCGACGAATCCTGTCCACCAGAATCGCCCCCGCGAGTGCCGCGAAACGCACAGCTTCCTCGGAATCGCCCGACGCGTCACGCGGCACCGACCAGAAACGGCGCACGACACCACGCAGCGCGGTCTGAATCGTCTGTGTTGATGCTGACGGCGATACTTCGAGCGCGTCGTAAAGACTATTGCGCATGCACTCAATTAATTGGACAACTGGGGTGACACGATGATAGCCCGACTCGGAAAAAGTGGGGAAGGCCACCCCACTGTTCGGGGTTTAGGTAGGGGAAATGAAAAACGGCCCTGACGGGCCGTTTTGTTGGCGGATTCGCGCTGCTTTTGGACAGCGGCCGAATCTTATGCCTTGCGTGTCTTGTTGAAAGACAGCTTTTCTTTGATACGCGCGGACTTGCCTGAACGATCACGGAGGTAATACAGCTTGGCACGGCGAACGTCACCACGGCGCTTGACTTCAATAGTTGCGATCAGAGTAGAGTACGTCTGGAACGTACGCTCGACGCCTTCGCCATTGGAAATTTTGCGCACGATGAACGAGCTGTTAAGGCCCTTATTGCGCTTGGCGATGACGGTGCCTTCGAAAGCCTGAACCCGTTTGCGCTCGCCTTCAACAACGTTGACGCTAACAATAACCGTGTCACCTGGCGCGAACGCTGGGACGGTCTTGTTCAGACGGGCGATTTCTTCAGCCTCGATCTGGGCGATCAAAAATTTTGACATTTCAGTTACCTAACTTTGCTTCGATTATTTTGGTGTTTTCAGAGTCTGAGCGGTGTGCGGTCAAGGCTTGTCGCTTTGATCTACGCGGGGGAACTTAGCCCTGCGTTCAACACACATCAGGTTCCGTATGTCTCAGTACCACCCGGAGGCAAGCGTTGAAACAAGCAGGAAATTTCAGTAAGTCTTTGATTTTAACCCGATTTCGGTGAACTCGTCGAGCATGGCGATCTCTTCCGGCGAGAGCCTGGCTCGCGCCAGCAAATCGGGGCGGCGCATCCAGGTGCGGACGAGCGCTTGCTTGATGCGCCAACGGCTAACGGTGGCGTGGTCGCCGTTTGCGAGCTCCGCTGGAATTTTCCGGGCCTCGGACGCAGTGAGCGCATACTGCGGCCAGTCCAGTTTGCCGTCGACGAACGATTCAAACGTCGCTGATTCGGCGTCGCCCAATGCTCCGGGCAGCAGACGCACACAACTGTCAATGACCACTGCTGCGGCCAATTCGCCTCCGGAGAGCACGTAATCGCCAACCGACACAATGGCGTCGACGTTATCGTCAACCCAGCGCTGATCGATGCCTTCGTAACGACCCGCAACGAAAGTGATGTGATTGTTTTGCGCAAATTCGCGGACGCGACTCTGCTCCAGCGGTGCGCCGTCGGGGCTCATAAAAACCACGAATGATTTTTCGCCATGCCATGCGCGTGCTGCGGCCAATGCTG
>JBBRVM010000549.1:0-2750 GCA_038246865.1 Burkholderiales bacterium | reverse complement strand
TACAGCTCGTCGTTGATCGACAGCACAATTTCAGCGAAATCGTCGCTGTCGAAGTTACCAACCGCGGTTAACCCAGAGTCGAAATACACTACGTTGTTGTTGTCAATATTTGGGTGTTCAATGTCACCGCGATGCCAAACAGTGCGGCCTTTCGCATCGTAGAGCGTGCGTCCTGCGATCACGTCCATCACGCCATCGAGGTTTACGTCTGCAGAAATAGCGGCCACGCTGTTGGCAACTCGCAACGGTGCATTGGTCGGCTTGCCACCATTGCCACCGGCATCAAACTCACCTTCCCACAGTAAATCGCCATTCAGGCCGCGAAACACACTTCGCCCATGAATGATCTCCGCTTCGTTATCACCTTCCAAATTGACGATGATTGGCTGGTCATAGACAAACGCTGGCGGCGGGAAAAGTGGCGCCGGTATTCCAGGCCCGTTTAGCGTCTTGCGCCATTTAATCGTGCCGTTGTTCTCGAAGGCGATCAGCTCCTCGCGGTAGCCGCGTACCGCGACGATTTCCGCCACGCCGTCGTTATCAATATCGCCGGTCGCAACCGATTAGAAGTGAGAAAAACTTGGGTTGGTACGGCTCCAAAGTTCGCGCCCGCCATCGCCGCTGATCGCAACGATTGCAGAGGGTCCGTTAATCGAACCCCGACGACCAGCAACAAAAACCAGATCTGGAATGTCGTATTCGTTGATCACGCCATCGGCGTTGTCGTCGCTGAGCTGGGTGACTGACGGGACCTGCGCGAGGGAGTTAATAGACGGATCACTGGCTAAACCGCTCCAGCGCCACGCCTCAAAGACCGTGTCGGCACCGATTAAAGCCGGCTCGACTCGGCATCCGAGCAAACTTGAGCCAAAGTTGTTGAGTTCGTTTTGTTCTGGCACTTCGCGTTCGGCGTCGACGATAAATGCGACTGGGGCGTCGCGGAAGCTCATTGATGCGCTCACCGCAATCGCAATCTGCTGCGTTCCTGCAATAGCCACATCGCGATCGACTCGGACGCGACCGACTTCCGGCTCGATGTCTGGGTCGAAGGCGCCGTTGCGGTTGCCGTCGATGAATGCAAGCAGAGTGAAATCCTGCGTCACTGCGGACGTTCCGCGGTTGGCTACGCTGACCTCGAACTGCTGGGCCAGCGCAAAGGTGTCCGGCTCGGTCGCTGCAAGCGTGCTGTCGACCACGACCAGATCAGGGAAGTAAAAGCTCACCGTTGTGGGTTTAAGTCCGATCGCGCCCAGACTGCGATTTTCCAGCGGCAGCAGCGGCACCAGCACTTGCGCCGTTTCGAACGCATCGGCGCTGAACGTGAGCCCGCTGTTAGGCCCGCTTAGGTTTTGGACCACAAAGCTGCCGTCGTTTGCGCTGCGCACGGTCTGTTGTCCTGAGGGGTCGACGACCACAACCAGCGCATTGGCGATGGGTTGACGGTTGGCCTGGTTGACCACGGTGCCTGAGATTCGAGCGCGATTGGCGCCGGTGGGTGAGGTGCCTTCGCGATACAAGCGCGGTGAAAAGTTGAGCACCTGGTTGTCACTGAGCGGCGCTTGAATCGTCACCGGGTCGTAGCCGGATAGGCTGGCGCGGAGCGTAGCCAGTGGGCTCGTGGCGGCGCTCAGCGTGTAGGTGCCGGCGGCGCTGCTTTGCGCGCTCACCGCTGGAGCGCCCGCAATCAAGGCAACCACAGCGCCATTCAACGGCGCTGACGTCTGCGCATCGACAATAAGGCCCTGAATACGCGCGCCTGGGCTGGGATTGGCAACAGGCGCCAATTCCAGAGAGAAATCCAGGATTGATCGCGGAGCGATCGTGAGCATAACCGTGCGGCTGGAAAAGCCGCTGGCAGTGGCTGTGATCTGCACCGATCCTGCTGGAACCTGCAGCAGCTGATAGCGCCCGTCAGCGTCGCTCAACACCTGAGTCGGCGGGGTTGCCAAAGCAATCGCGGCACCTGCGATCGGGGCGCCGCCAGAGCTTGAGCGCACCAGGCCGCGAATCAGCCCAAAATCGCCGCTGGGCGACGATCCCTGCACCATCCGCAAATCGCCGAGGTCGAGAACGCGCGCGTTCACTAGGCTGAAGGTGAAAGCGACGCTGCGCATGCCTGTAAATCGCAGGGTGGCCTCGTAGGCACCCGCAGGCAATGTGGCAGACCGCAGCCGCCCTTGATTGTTGCTCACCAAAGTAGCTTGGCTGGCGCCGGTCAACACCAATTCGGCACCCACGATCGGCAGGTCGGTATCGGCGGCCAAGACGCGTCCGACAATACTGGCCAAGGTCGGATTGGATTCGGGTTGATCGAACGCCCACAGTGCGCGAAGCGCAATCGAGGTGACATAGGCATCGTCGGCAAAACTGCCGTTGGCGAGCTGCTGACTGCGCAGTATCGCTGCGACCGGCGCCAGCACTGCTCGGTCGGCGCGCACGGCCAAGAGCCCATCCAATGCAAGGCCCGTTTCAAATGTCTGCCCGAAGGTGTTGGTGGGCGTGCGCGCGGCGAGCAAAAACGCGCTGACGCGATTGATCGGTGCGAGCAAATCGAAGCGGTTGCGGTATTCCGCGAATGCGCGTGCAGCGTGCGTGCTGGCGAACACGGTGCTGGCATTGCCACCGGATGACAGATAGCCGCCATCGGTTTGCTGCGCGCTAAGCAAATAGCCCACGGCGCGCGCGGCGGGCGTGGTGCCGCCCTGCCCGGCTCGCTCCAGCGCGAGCAGCGCCCATGCGGTGGTCAAGGC
>JBBRVM010000548.1:0-2756 GCA_038246865.1 Burkholderiales bacterium | reverse complement strand
GGCGTTGTTGTGGGAGCGGCTTTAGCCGCGATAGGCCGCGTAGAGACGCAACCGTTGATCGCGGCTAAAGCCGCTCCCACAGTACGGACGTCGCTTCAACTAACGAAAGGCGCAGCATGGCAACCCCAGTTAAGACCAAACGTCCGACAGCGCTTGGCACAGCCCTCGCCGTGGTGCGCACCGCGACTGATCTCGCAAACAACGCCAGCACGGCCCTGCGTATCGCGCAAAGTATCGGCTCCACCATAAAAGCAACCCGTGAAGTGCAGCAAATTTCGCTGTCTGACCTGGCGAAGCGGGCAGGCGTGTCGAAGTCCGTCGTGAGTCGCATCGAGGCGGGTCTCACGAGCCCTACAGCGGTGATGCTGGCCAAACTGGCCGAAGGCATGACAGTCTCGATGTCCGCGCTGCTACGAGGCGATATGGGCCCGCCGGTGCACATTCAAACCGCTGCGGAACAGCCGATTTATCAAGACCCAAAAACCGGGTTGATGCGCAAGACTTTGTCACCGGTCAGCCCGGACGCATTGGTCGAAATCGTTCACAACAGTCTGCCCGCACGCAAATCTACCGGAAAATTTCCCGCACATTCGCTCGGTACACAAGAACACATCGTCGTGCAGGTGGGCAAGATCGAGGTGACGGTCGGCAGACGAATCTTCATGCTCGAAGCGGGCGATGCAGCGCAGTTCGCTGCGGATAGCGAACACGCCGTACGTAATGCGGGCACCAGAAAGGCAGAGTGGTTATTGGTCATTCATTCGCTGCCGAGGGTGTTGAAACGTTAGCAGACGATATGTAGACGCGGCCGTGCGATTCGCAGCCCCTGTAGGAGCGGCTTGCCGCGACCCAAATCTCGTAAGCAAAATGAGCCGCGAAAGGGCAGGTTGGTCGAAGCAAGCCGCTCGTACAAGGCGCGGTAGCCAAAATTATTCATACGGTATATTCGTTCGATATAAAGAACGATAAAGTAGTATTTTGTGAACCCGCAATCCTCCGGCCTGATACTGGGCGCGATCGGCGTCCTCATCTTCAGTCTCACCATGCCGATGACCAAGATCGCGATGGCGGGGGATGTGTTGTCGCCGTGGTTTGTGTGGGCGGGGCGCGCGGTACTGGCCGCGCTGGCTGGCATTGCGTACTTGCTAGCGACGCGCGCGCCGATGCCGCCGCGCAAGGCGTGGTTGCCGCTCGCCGGAGCTACGGTCGGCATTGTGTTTGGTTGGCCTTTGCTCAACACCATTGCGTTGCAAACGGTTCCATCAAGTCATGCAGCCGTAGTGAACGGTATCCTGCCGCTATCGACTGCGGTCATTGGAGCGTGGCTCAATCGTGAGTCGTTGTCGCGGCAATTCTGGTGGTGCGCGATTGCGGGAACATTGCTTGTCTGTGGTTACGCATGGATACGCGCGCAGGGTGAGCTGCATTCCGCCGACTCGTTGATGCTGGTGGGCGTTTTACTCGGTGGGTTGGGCTATGCGTCTGGTGCGATTGCGACGCGTTACCTGACGGGGCCACAGGCGATTTCGTGGGCTTTGATTCTTGGTCTACCGGGAACGCTTGCGCTTGCTTTCTGGAGTGCGCCAGCACATCCCGAAGCCGCGTCAGTCTCTGCGTGGTTTGCATTTGTGTATCTCGGTTTGATGAGCCAGTGGATCGGATTTTTCTTCTGGTATCGCGGGCTGGCGGTGGGCGGCATTGCCCGCGTGAGTCAGGTGCAGTTGATGCAGTTATTTTTCACGCTAGCATTCGCTGCATTGCTGCTGCGAGAATTGATTGAACCTGCGATGTTTGTGGTGGCGCTGTTGACTGTTGCTCTGATTGCGATTGGGCGAAACGCGGGTCGTCGCTAACCCCCATATTCATCATGTACCTACCTAAACACTTTGAGTCCCCCGATCGCGCGCTGACGCTTGAAGTCATGCGCACGCATAACTTCGCGACGCTGACTTCGGTGGACGCAGTGGGCGCGCCGTTTGTCACTCATCTACCGGTTGCATTGACGGAAGAGGGCGATGACGTTGTGCTGCATTTTCATATGGCAAAAGCTAATCCACACTCCGCGATACTGCGTGAAAAGCGCGCGTCGATGGTTGCGTTCCTCGGGCCACATGCCTACATGTCGCCGAGCGTTTATGCCGATTTACGACGTGTGCCGACGTGGAATTACATTGCGGTGCATGCTTATGGCGAGCCGACTGAACTTGAGACCAACGACGCGAAAGACGCGTTGCTGAAATCACTGATCGCCATTCATGAGCCCGCTTATGCCGATCAATGGCGCGCGCTGGATGAGAAATATCAAACGATGATGATGAGCGCAATCTGCGCGTTCCGCATGAAGGTGACCAGGCTTGAAGGCAAATTCAAGCTCAATCAACATCGCGACGAGGCGCAAAGCTCAATGAAGGCCATGTATCGCGATGGAACTCCCGACGAGCGTGCGCTCGTCGTCTGGATGGACAGGCTGGGACATTGATGGCAGTGGAGGCCGGAACTGACGACGAGCGCTTCATGCGCGAGGCGTTGCGACTCGCGGACGAAGCGGCGGCAGCCGGGGAAGTCCCCATCGGTGCCGTGGTCGTTGTTGCCGGTCAGATCGTAGGCCGTGGCATGAATCGCGTGATTCGCGATGGCGACACGACAGCGCACGCCGAGATTATCGCGTTGCGTGAAACATTTCGTCTCATCAACAATTACCGGGTTCCCGGCGCGTCTGTTTACACGACGGTTGAGCCTTGCGCGATGTGTGCCGG
>JBBRVM010000547.1:0-2757 GCA_038246865.1 Burkholderiales bacterium | reverse complement strand
CTGCCAAAGGTGCGGCGTGGCCGAATACAACGCGAGCTGGAAGCGATGAGTATATGAAAGCGTTTTCACGATGCACGAGCATCACCAGATGAGCGACGGGATCGGTTGCGCGGATGCACGACAGAAAGCAGTGAGGAGCGGCCAGACCTTTTGGGTATTTGTTGGCCCTGACTTTGTTTGCCAAATCCTTGTGTCGGCCTCGTCTTTATTGGCTTCGTGTTTGGCAGCCTCACTGTCAAGACGTCCGCGCGTCAGAGTCAAATTGGAACTCCCGCAGTCCGCGTGCGTTGTTGTGTGGACAGATCTTTCTCACCTTGGAGGCAATGCAGATGCAAAAAACCTTAATCCGCTTCGCCGTTATCGCTTCGCTTGCCATAGGCACAGTCAGCTTCAACTCGTTGATCGCCACCGCTGCGCCCAGTCTCGCGACGAGCCTCGGGACCAAACCTGCGCTCGTTCAAAACGCGCCAATCGAGCAAGCGCGCTATCGCGGTCGTGGTGGTGGGCGTTACGCCTACGGCAGCCCCAGAGGACGGGGATATGGCTATAATCGCGGTCGAAACCGCGGGATCGGGCTCGGCGTCGGCGTCGGCGCAGCAATTTTAGGGGGCGTCATCATCTCCGAAGCCGCAAGGGCGGAGCGTCGCCGCAGCTCCAACGCCTACGACCGGTGCGCTGACACGTACCGCTCGTTTGAGCCAAGCACGGGCTACTACACCGGCTACGACGGCGTGCGTCGCCTTTGTCCTTACCTCGATTGAAGCGGAGACGTCATCGCCGTGCGCGGAGGCGGGGGGCTGAGTAAAAGTCCCTCCGCGGCTTGTTGCGTTTGCCAGGACCTCGGCTTCACCAAAAAGCCTACGCGACGCCTTTAGGTTAATCCGGGATTAACCGCGATGCGGTAACGGCGATCCGTGTCTGTGTTTGCGTCAAACGGGTCTTGCCATGCCAAATTTGCAGCAAACTATGCAATCGTATTTGCCATGGGCCCTTGTCAGCGCGTCGACCGTTGCGTTGACCTCGCTGGCAGCCTGCTCCTCAAGCATCGGCTCATACCAATCGCGCCCGAAAACAACACTCTCGCTCGATCAACCGTCACGGCTCACCCCGCCCCAGCCCGGTCGTAGCGCCTACAAGATCGGCGCGCCCTATAAAATCGGCACGCAATGGTACGTTCCGCGTGAACAGCCGGGCTACGACGCCGTTGGTGTTGCCTCATGGTACGGCCCAAACTTCGACGGCAAGCCAACGGCTAATGGCGAAATCTACGATCGCCATGCCCTCACCGCAGCGCATCCAACGCTGCCTCTCCCAAGCCTCGTGCGCGTTCAAAACATGTCAAATGGGCGGTCCATCGTGGTTCGTGTCAACGACCGAGGACCATTTGTGTCGGGACGGATTATCGATTTGTCGTTTGCCGCCGCCAACGAGTTAGGCTTTGCCGGGCGCGGGGTATCGCAAGTCAGGGTCATCTATATCGGACGAGCCGCAATCCAATCGGGCCCAAGTTGACTTGCGGCGTGACTGATAAATCGCAACAAACATCTCACAAATGCGAAACGTTAACGCTGGAGCTGTTTCAATGCCCGCCGTTAAGGTCGCATCAACCGCGCTGACCTAGGACAGTGGATCAGGGGCGGGCAGCGGCCTAAGTTGTGTAGGCAGCGTGGCGAGGAACAACATGAGTGCCATCAAACGATTTGCCAGCGACGAGAGCGGCGCAACCGCAATTGAGTACGGGCTCCTGAGTGCACTGATCGCAGTGGCAATCATCGGCTCGCTCTTCAACATGCGAGACGAAATCGGTGCGCTGTATGAACGTTTCGCCAGCGTGATGGCCAGCACACCTCGTCCCTGAACAACGAGTTGGCTACCTGATAATGTCCGCGCAACGCTGCCCGACTGACCCGAACCGTCAAAACTTATGACGCACCGTTCCGCGGATCGTTAAGTCGTCATCGCGCAAGTCTTCGCGCGGTGTGACCGTCTGTGGCTTTGTTTCAGCAGCTCCATACAGAAGCTCCAGACCGAAATCCATCCGAGGTAAGTTACCAAGCTTACCAAGGCCGGGGATCCGAACCTCAGTCACGCCGAGCGCTGGCTTTCCCGCTTCAGGCGCCGACGGCGCCGAAAAATCAGCTGCAGGGGCCTGAGCCGCAGGGGCACCCTGCCGCTGCTCCTGGAAAGCCAGGGCCGCTGTTGCGGCGCCCAGCATCAAACAAGCGATCAAAACTGTTCTAAGAAGCGTCATGCCGGTAATCCTAGGGCCGAACCGCTGATTGCGATTCGTCTGATCTTGAAACAACGCTATACGATTGCATCAGGTGCGGTTAAGCCCCGGTGAACATCTCAGTCGACGTTTGACAATGCACTGTGTCCTCCAGGCAATGTGACTGGTTTGCAACAAACTGCGACTTCGGCAGCTCTTCGCGGCCCTTTCCTCAACTTAAACAGGAAAGGCCGCCTCAAGGCGGCCTTTCCCACAGTTTTCATTGACAAACCAAGGATCAGAACTGCTTGCGACCACCCATGACGACGGTCTGGAAATCCTCAAGGGAAGCATTCCGGCTGGGTCGGCCAGCGCTAGCCGGGGAATGAGGCGTCGTACTCGTAGTTGCGGTAGGTCATGTAAAAGTCCATTGCGCCAGCCTCAATCTGCTGATTGAAACCACGACCGTAAACCGTAACCTCAGAGTTGGCCACGTTGCCGACAGCACCGAGCGGCACTGCTGAGCGGATCGTATTCTGCCCATAACG
>JBBRVM010000546.1:0-2759 GCA_038246865.1 Burkholderiales bacterium | reverse complement strand
GTTGTTAGAACGGAGCGTCGTGCGAATCAGTTGAAGAGGGCGCGAACTTGGCTTCGAAGTCGAAAGGTATTTCGTCGAGGTCGTCAGCGTCTGCATTGAGCCCCTCTCCCTTGAGGGGAGAGGCGCGAAACGCCTGTCGCCCAGCGGCTCCGGGGAGAGGGTGATGGTCGGTGAGCAACGCCCAGATCGCTTCCAGAACTCCTTCCCGATTTTCCGTCCACTGGTTATTCCATACGCGCATCACGCGAAACCCTTCCTGCTTCAAAAAGGCGTCGCGTTTTTCGTCGTAACCCACAGTTTTCGCATGCTGTGAACCGTCGAGTTCAACCACGAGACTTTTCGATAGCGCAACAAAGTCAACGATGTAGGGGCCAATCGGCTGTTGACGCTTGAATTTCACGTCTGCAAAGCGATGCGCGCGAAGTTCCTGCCATAGCTCGTGTTCCCAAGGCGTTGCAGCGGAGCGCATCTCGCGGGCGTAGGCGAGTTGCTCGACGTGCTTCTGCAATGCCACCGTCCCCCTCTCCCCTGCCCCTCCCCCACCGGGGGGGAGGGGTTCAAGCCCGGGCAACGTCACTCGCCGATTGCCTAGCGCCAGGATGCCAACGCCGTTGATCGATTCCGGCATGGTGATCGCCTTGGCGGTGGGGAACAAACTACCGTCTTCGATCCACTCGCGCAATTGCCGCAGGTCGGTCTCGGCCTCTTCATCGCTTACGGCGGCATCAACCTCGGCATCGCGATGCGTGAGCAAACGCGAAACATCGCCAGCGAATTCGCTATCGCGAAACTGCTCCAGCAGCGCACCCATATTAGGTTCATCAGGCGCGCGAATCGCCACGTCCACTACAGCCTGCAGCAGCCGTAAAACATGCGGCGCATTCACCGGGTCAGGGAACTGCGTATCAACCAGATACATCGCGAGTTTTGGCCGCCCGAGGATGCGTCGCGCGCTCGTGAGTACGCGCTGCGTCGCGGGATCAGTGCGCGCCGTCGCAGGCATCGGCGGACGCCTGCCCGCGCCTGGCAGCCAGCGGGCACGCGGTGCCTCGCCATCATCATCCGTCCGCGCTTCAACAGGCTTCGCTTTAATCGGCGGCAGCAACGTATGCGCCGCAATATCAACGTCGCCCTCCAGCACCTTCGCCAGCGACTCACGCATCATCGGCGCACTAACGAGTTCAAGATGCAGCCGCGCCGCCGAAGCCCGCGCCGCCTTCGCCTCAGCACTGTCGCCCGGATGCCGCGCGTTCAATTCACGAATCCAGTATTCGGACAACGGCAGCGCCTTGGCGACGTAGTCTTCAAACGCCTCACGCCCAAATTCACGCACGTAGCTGTCCGGGTCGTGCTCCGTCGGCAGGAACAAAAAGCGCACCTGCTTGCCATCACGCAGCGCAGGCAAAGCGTTCTCCAGCGCACGCCACGCGGCACGTTGCCCAGCAGAGTCACCATCAAAACTAAACACCACTTCATCGGCCGCGCGTAAGAGCCGCTGCGTGTGCGCCTCAGTCGTCGCCGTACCCAGCGTCGCGACCACATATTCCACGCCGTACTGTGCCAGCGCCACGACGTCCATGTAGCCCTCAACCACGAGCACGCGGTTCATCTTGCGAATCGCGGCTTGCGCCTGAAACAGGCCATACAGCTCGCGGCCTTTGGAGAAGATCGGCGTCTCTGGCGAGTTCAGATACTTCGGCCCGCCACCGTCATCTTTGCTGCCGAGAATGCGCCCGCCGAAACCAATCACCGCACCCTGCTGATTCAGGATCGGAAAAATCACGCGCTCGCGAAAACGGTCGTAGCGCTTGCCCGCGTCGCCCGTGGCAATTAGTCCCGCTGTCTCCAGCAATTGATTGTCGGCGTAATCGGGAAAGGCCTCTGCCAGCGGCTGCCAACCCCCCGGAGCCCAGCCCAGATGAAAGCGTCCCGCCACTTCACCACTCACTCCGCGCTTCTTGAAATACTCAATCGCAATCGTTGAAGTCTTCAACTGCTGCTTATAAAAACCAGCGGCGATGAGCATCACGTCGAACAATCCGCCCGCCTGCGGATCGGCCTGCCGCGTGTTGTCGTTCGGCACGGTGAGGCCGATGCCCTGCGCCAGTTCCTCGACCGCGTCGGGGAAGCTCTTGCCCGCGTATTCCATCAAAAACGTGATCGCCGAACCGTGCGCGCCGCAGCCGAAGCAGTGATAGAACTGTTTGGTCTGACTGACCGAAAACGAGGGCGATTTTTCCTTGTGAAACGGGCAGCAGGCCGAGTAGTTTTGCCCCGCTTTTTTCAGCGGCACATGACGATCAATGATCTCGACGACGTCGACGCGAGACAGGAGTTGGGCAATGAAGTCGTTGGGGATCACACTGCTATTTTCGCGTGTTTGGCGTCGGGCCTGATTCGCCGCGCCTGTGGGTCAACAGCATTGCAGTGAAACCACCAATGCACTAGGGCAAGGTGCCGATTAGAGCCTAAGTCGGAAAGCACGATTTTGTCCTTCTAGCCCCGATGGAACCGTGCTTGCAGAGAAAAGCTGTATACCGCCTATTCGTAGCGCAAACATTCCACCGGCTGCAATTTCGAAGCCCGCCGTGCCGGGTAGAACCCAAAAAAAACGCCAATCGCGCAGCTGAAAATCGTGGCGATGGCAATCGCCTTGATTCCCACGGTCATGTCGAATTTTCCGGTCGCGGTCACGGCTGCCGCAAGCCCGGCGGACAGCGCGATACCGATGATGCCGCTGACTAAGCAGATCGCCACCG
>JBBRVM010000545.1:0-2763 GCA_038246865.1 Burkholderiales bacterium | reverse complement strand
GATGCGATCACCTTCGGCCAGCTCAATCACTTCATCGAATAAATTGGAGACGCGCTGCCAGGTCTCCTGCGGCATGGTGTTGAGGTTCAGGGGTTCGGGCATGTCAAAAATACGTCATGAAATTACGGTCAGTCATGTCATACTGAGCCACAAGCGAAGGATCACGTTGCGCGCAACGGCTTGGTGCGGTTTCGATGACTGTCTCGATGCGACGGGATCCTTCGCTTCACTCAGGCTGACAAGCGTGACCGCTCAAACTACAGGATCGGGCACCGGCGTACCCAAAGCGTTCGCTAGCAGCGCCCGTGCCTTCAGCAAATCGCGATTAACCGTACGCAGCGTCACGCTTAACTCATCGGCAACTTCCTGTAGCGACATTCCAGAAAACACATGCAGCTCGATCACCTGATACAAGCGCAAGTCAAGCTTTTGCAAATGATCCAGCGCCTGATCGAGCGCCACCATATCGGTCACGTCCATCCACGGCGCGGGCGTCGCGTCGGCAGCTGACATCGTCATTAGCGTCATGCCGCCGCCGCGTTTTTCGGCATCGCGCTCACGGACGTAATCGATCACCACGGAGCGCAAAACTTTGCCGATATACGCGAAAAACTGCAACCGCGTTTGCCCCTGCAAACCTTCGCGCTCGGCCATGCGCATAAAGCCTTCATGCACCAGCGCCGTAGCGTTCAAACCGGTCACGCCGCCCGCCTGCGCCAGTCGGCTGCGGGCGAGACGCTTGATGTCGGGATACAACGTCGAAAACAGCGAGCGCATCGCTTCGGAATCACCGGCGGCGGCGCGCTGAACGAGTCGGGTCGGGGAGGCAGGCATCACCGCATTTTGCAATGGAACACGAGCAATGCAACAAAGGTATACAGCTTTTCGTTGAAAAGAGGGCTGCATTGGGGCCAAAGACGATAAATGCGGCTTATCGACTATTAGCTAAATGGACGTTCAGCCCCGATGGAATGGTCTATTCTTGAAAAAGCTATCCGCTGGACTTCGCCTGCGTCGGTTTCTGAACCCGGATGCGGGCATCCGGGCTACCCAATCTAATCCGCAAACGTCAATTCAGGAGCGTTGACAGCGCCTGCCGATAGCGACGCACCAGCTCTGGCTGCTCTTTGGCCAACGTGAAGTATTCAACCATGCGTTTGCGCGCGGCCTGTTCGTTCCAGGCGCGATCAATCTGGATCGATTCCAGCAGAGTCTGAAACGCGGGCTCAAACTGGCTCTGCGCGGCGAGCACGGCCGACAGGTGCAAGCGCGATTCGTGGTCGGTCGGGTTCTTCTCAATGTTCGCTTTCAACGCCGCAGCCTCCGGCGAATTACCCGCTTCTTCGGCCGCTGTAATTTTTGTAGCTACCCGCTGAAACTCTTCATCCATGCGGGTCAGCGGCTTACAGGCATCGAGGTAAGCCTTCGCCTCGTCGATTCGGTTATCGCGCATCAGAATGTCCGCTGACATTACGCGCGCCGCATCCAGTTGCGGGTTCAATGCGAGCGCAACGTGCAGCTCATCGAGCGCACCCTGAACATCACTGGCCGCCAGCTTTTCCGCCGCTTTGCCGAGTTTTTCATCGCTCGCCGACGGCACAATTTTGTCAAGGAATTGACGGATCGTGCTCTCAGGCTGCGCGCCCTGAAACGCGCTTGCGGGCTTCTGTTTCACCAGCGCAATCACCGTCGGAATCGAGCGAATCCCGAACATTCCCGCAAGTTCCTGCTGCTCGTCCGAATTGACCATGCCGAGGCGGAAGCGTCCGCCATACTCAATCGCCAATTTTTCCAGCAGCGGCGACAAAGTTTTGCAGGGGCCGCACCACGGCGCCCAAAAATCAAGCACGATGGGCGTCGTGTCCGACGCGCCAATGACGTCCGTCTCGAAGTTTTCGGCGGTGACGGTGAAGATGTGGGGGCTAGGGCTCACGGCAGCAGTCAAGGCTAAAGATCAACTGATTTTAGGGCACCGCTAAAGGTCAGCTTCAATTCGCCCATACACATCGAGAAGCCGCACGATATCGTCCTCGCCAAGGTAGGTGCCGAGTTGTATCTCAATAATTTCGACGACAGAATCGGTTTTGTTTTCGAGGCGATGCACATCCCCGACACCAATGAATGCATGCTCGTTGGTTTGATAGTCGCGCACCGAGTCGCTGACGGTGATGGTCGCCGTACCTTTCACGACGATCCAGTGCTCAGCGCGCTGGCGATGCAGTTGCAGGCTGAGCGCTTGAGCCGGATAAACACCAATGTGCTTGACTTGAAACCCAGCGCCATCGGGCCCCGCGCCCAGCGAGTCGTACCAGCCCCAGGGGCGATAGACCTTGCGATGCAGTTCTGCACGGCTGTCTTTGCGTTCGGAGAGTTTGTTGGCGATTCGTTTGACGTGTTGCGCGCAGTCTTTACTGGCGACCAGAATGGCGTCGTGCGTGTGCACGATGACCGCGTCGTTGATGCCAACGCAGGCGATGACGGGCGCGTTGGGCCCAGTGCTGCGCACATAAGTGTTGTGCGAATTCTCAAACATGGCCTCGCCGATGCTGGCATTGCCGTGCGCGTCTTTCTCCGCAATCGCCCAGGCGCTGTCCCACGCGCCAACGTCGCTCCAGCCCGCGTTGAGCGGCACCACAGCGCCTGCGATCTTGAGCGCGGGGTCGCCGCCGAGCTTTTCCATGACGGCGTAGTCGATGGAATTTGCGGGGCAGGCCGCGAAGGTTTCGCGGTCGGGTAGCAGGTCGTCGCCGACGCGTTTGCCTT
>JBBRVM010000544.1:0-2763 GCA_038246865.1 Burkholderiales bacterium | reverse complement strand
TGTGCCCGGTCTGTTGATGGGGGCGATCTCAGCCGACATTCCAACGATCTTTATGCCCGCCGGTCCGATGCTCAAAGCCCGCTGGAAAAACGAAACTCTCGGCAGCGGCTCGGACGTCTGGAAATACTGGAACGAACGTCAAGCCGGCAATCTATGCGATGGCGATTGGAAGGATATCGAAAACTGCATCGGCCGATCGGCTGGCACCTGCATGACAATGGGAACGGCTTCCACAATGGCCTGCGTCGCCGAAGCCCTCGGCATGACACTAGCGGGTGCAAGCACCATCCCAGCCGTCGTCGCCGAACACGCGAGGCTAGCCACCGCCACAGGTCGCCGCGCAGTGGAACTCGCCTGGGAGCAGTTGAAGCCCAGCCACATCGTCACCGCTTCAAGCCTCGATAATGCAATTCTCACCCAGCAATGTATCGGCGGCTCGACAAACGCCATCGTGCACATCATCGCGATGGCCGGTCGCATCGGGTTGCAACTGACTCTCGATCGCTTCTACGAGCTCTCCGAAAAAGTTCCGGTGCTCGGTGACCTCCGCCCCAGCGGACGTTTCTTGATGGAAGACTTTCATCACGCAGGCGGTTTGAAAGCACTACTCATTCGCATCAAAGAACTTCTCAACCTCAACTGTATCACCGTCACTGGTCGCACGCTCGGCGAAGAAATCGCCGGTGGTCAATCGCTGAATGACGACATCATTCGAACTCGTGAGAATCCGCTGTGGCCGACCGGCGGCACATGCGTTCTACGCGGCAACCTCTCGCCCGATGGCTGTGTACTTAAAACGGTCGCTGCCGAAAAAAGATTGCTTCAACATCGTGGTCGCGCGCTAGTTTTCGACAACTATCCGCATTTAAAAAGCCAGATTGACGACCCTGACTTGCCAGTCACCGCTGACACCATCATTGTCCTCCGCAGCGCCGGGCCGCTCGGCGCACCGGGCTTTCCCGAGTGGGGCATGTTGCCGATTCCTAAAAAGTTGCTCGTTCAAGGTGTCCGCGATATGGTCCGAATTTCCGACGCGCGCATGAGTGGCACGAGTTACGGCACTTGCATCCTTCACGTCTCGCCAGAATCGCATCTCGGCGGCCCGCTCGCGCTGGTTCAAACCGGCGACGAAATTGAACTCGACGTCGCCAACCGCTCGCTGCACTGGCACGTCACCGACGAAGAATTCGCCAAACGCCGAGCCGCCTGGATCGCCCCCGAAGTCAAGTGGACTCGAGGCTACCACGCCCTCTTCGCCAAACACGTCACCCAAGCCCACCTAGGCTGCGACTTCGACTTCCTAGCCGGCCGCAGTCCTGACCAAGAACCGGATATTTTTTAGCTCGTGAAGCGTATCTCTTTCAGCAGCCGCTCGAGCAACAGCGTTAATCCCTTCACCTGAGCCCAGCCACGGATGTAGTCAATATCCAACTGCTGAGCGTTGAGCATCGCGACAGTACGTAGGTCACTCCACTGTCGTTCGGAAGCCTCGCTGCCAAGTCGATACCAATCAAGTTTGATGATGATGATATCCTCGACCGACGCCATGCGAACTGACAGGATCGGATCGGCGTCAAGCTCCGCCATTACGGCTCGCTCTTGAGACGCATCTGAGTACGCGCTAGCGTCGCTAACGAAAACGTCAACCTTGAACGACGTTTCAAAATGGATCAGGTTAAAGCACGATTTGCGTCGTATTGCTGATCGAATGGATTGCTCGTTCAGGTAGTATTCATCGGTGAGCGCTGCACACAAATCGCTCACTACAGATTCATGCAATTGAGTCGTCAAGTCAACATCCAACGTGCTGCGAGAAGCTCCATGATATGAACTGGCGACTGACCCGCCGACGAAATAGCGTGCCTTGCAGTTGTCTAAAAAAGCAACCACGGGACGCAACGCCTGCGCTAGCTCGGTTTGCATTTTCGTGCCTTTCGATCCGCACGCACTGCATCCGCTAACTCGCGACCGTGATGAAGTTCTATAAAGTAATCGTCGACCTGTTCTTTAGTAAATTCAGGATGCACCCTCGCAATCGCTCTCTTAGAGGCACGAATCACCTCACTCGACAGCCGTGCAGCCAACATGACTCGTTCAGCGGGCGTCTTCAACGCAAGTAAAGCAAGTTGCCGATCGGCCATTTCTTGCGGAGTATCAGAAGGGATGGGCATGATCGAAAGGGTGATTAGTGAAAAATAGCGATAACTTCGCTCTATCGGTGAGGCAAAAAACGCCGGACCCGTATTCTACCGTGGTTCGAACTTTAAGAGGAGTGAAAGCTCCAAAAGTCACTTCACCCCAGTTACAGCCTTCGCTAACCGATTCAATGCTGAAACAAAAATTCATCCGTGTTCAACAACGCCCAGCAGATATCCTCCAGCGCAGAAGCGGTATCTGTGCGAGTCTTGCTGTGCGCACTGGGGATGCGCACTGGGGGCACACATGTTTTCTACGTGGGTCGAAAGGAGAATGTGTGTGTCCCCGTCACTGACCCTTGAAAAACATGAGTGTCCCCGTCACGTGCCCGTAGTTCGTTCCTGTCCGTTCGTCAGTTCTCATTAAGAAGCAGCGACGAACAACTCGATTCATTACATGGACAGTAGCAATTTCATCCGGCGCGAACGCCTCCACCCGAGCAACCCTAGCCCTCCAAACAGAACTGCAAAATCGCCTCTGTGAAGAAATCTACGCCTCCCTGCGCAGGTAATCAATTGCCCCGGAAAACATGTATGTCCCCGTCACTTTCTCCATTGCCTGTCCTTC
>JBBRVM010000543.1:0-2765 GCA_038246865.1 Burkholderiales bacterium | reverse complement strand
TTCACTTCAATGCTGTTGAGTGCGCCGGTGTCCGCGGGCACGAAGTCCTCAGCGACGTAGAAACCACCCGGCGTTGGCGTTTGCCCACTGTAGAAGTTGGTCGAGAAGCCGTTGGTTAGGTTATATGGCTGTTCCAAGCCAAGGACCGTGCCCAAACCTGTGTCGACGCTCCAGTTAAGGGTGGCATTGCCGACATTGCGAATCAGCAGCGGCGAAGTGGTGGTGGCCCCGGAGACCACCGCTGCACTCAATGCGGCAGGCGAGATCTCGATATCCGGCAGGCCAGCGCGGATCGCCATGGCCATCCGTGCACTGGGTACTGTGCCAACGCTGGGCGCAAAATCGAGCTGACCAAAGCTCACGGCTGTGCGCGACAGCAGCGATGAATCCACATTGAGCGTGAACGTGGTCGCGGTCGTTGAGCTGGTAACGATGCTGGCTGGGGTGGTGGTGACTGCACCAGCAGGCAGGCCGCTGGTAGTGATCGTCCACGTAACCGGTGTGGCTGTGGTGCCGCGCAGCGTGCGCACAAAGGTGCAAACGCCGACGCAGTTGAGATTTTGAAAGCTCGGGATGTTTAAGCGCGACGGATCGCCACCGGTTGCCGGATCCGCTGCGAGGTAGTTCGCACCGGTTTCATCCAGCAAGAAGCCGGCACGCGCGGCACGCGTCAGGTCGATTCGGCCGGCACCGCGGTCATAGGGATCGCTGTCGGTGACGGTGTCTTCTTTAGTCATCGGCAGTTTGGCCGTTGTGATCAGCGCGGATTTGATCTGCGCGGGTGTCCAAGAGCGATTCACCGCCTTGACCAGCGCCGCAGCACCCGCGTTATGCGGGCTGGACATGGATGTGCCGCTGCTCAAGCCGATCGCAGCATTAAGCGCTACGTTCAACGAGCCCGGCGCGGGTGTCCGCGTCCAGCGTGAAAACGCCGCCATGATGTTGAGGCCAGGCGCGGACACATCTGGCTTCAGCAGCGCAAACGGATTGGGTCCGCGCGAGCTGAATGACGCCATCGCGTCTGCTACCCCAACGTTAAAGCTACCGGCGGCACCAAAACTGGCGGTCGCAGTGGCGGCATTGCCGGCGGTCGCCAAGAATGTCGCGATCGGCGCCCAGTCAAGTGTCGTCACCTGCCAGGTGGTGCCGTTTGCGCCCAGATTTGTGGTCGTATCGGTCACGAAGAGCACGGCAATTGCGCCGGCGTTGAGTGCAGCTGTGCGTCGTCCACCGCTGGCGCAGTTGCTCACCGCACCCAGTCGCAGCACGGCGATTCCCGGAACGGTCGCGCGCAGGAAGGTGCCTGCCGGATAGGCTGTGCAACCGTCTGAGGCGCCGTCAGCAAAGCCGGGGCTCACAATGATTGGACCCGAAGTCGCCGCACCGTAAGGCACGCCGCCGACTCTGGCCACCAAGTTTTGCGCCGCTTCCGGCACTGGCGTCGGTCCCGTGATACTGAACAGCGAGCCAAACACCCGGCTGTGTGTAGATGCCGCGACCGTCGAGACCCACGGCTCAAGATGCGCAACGGTGCTGGCACCAGGGCCTGAGTTGCCGGCGGAGGTTGAGATAAAGACGCCCGCATTGCTTGCGGCCAAAAATGCCAGTGAATTCGCCTGCAGCCAGGGCAAATCGCCGCCGCTGATCGAATAGTTCACCACGTCCACAACTCCGTCGCTGACGACCTGATTGATCGACGCCAGCGTAGAGACGTTAGGGCATAGGCCGTTGCCTGCCGCGTTGGTGTAGCAGGCGTCGTAAATGATCAAGTTCGCGCGTGGCGCGACACCGCTCAGATTAATCGTCACACCATTGAATAGCCCCGTACGCATGTTGCCCGCCGCCGTCGACGCGGTGTGGCTGCCGTGCGAGTTTTCGTCTTCATAGCCCGGTGCCTCGGTGCTTCCGGCGGGCAAAACGCTGTCGACGAAATCCCAACCGCCGATCAGCTTGTCGTTGCACAGATCCCGCGTTGGGTTGTGATTGGGATTGCTCGGGTTGCACCATCCGCGATAGTTGCCTGAACCCAGCGGATTGGTATGGCTGTAGGGCACGCCCGGAGTGACTTCATCGCCCGGCACATCGTCGCTAAAAGCCGGGT
This sequence comes from Burkholderiales bacterium, assembly GCA_038246865.1. Classification (GTDB taxonomy): domain Bacteria; phylum Pseudomonadota; class Gammaproteobacteria; order Burkholderiales; family Casimicrobiaceae; genus Casimicrobium. Next base: position 664 of record JBBRVM010000543.1, on the reverse strand, counting down.
TCGCGAGATTCGCGCCGCTGTCAATTACGCCGACCACAGTGCCCTCGCCTTTGCTCGGAAAACCATTCGGCGCATTGGCACCGTTCCAAATCGTCGGCGCACCAATCAGCGTCGGGCCGACATCGGTATTGAGCTTATCTTCGCGATAGCCCTCAACCAGTATCACCTCAGGCATCGCCTTTAAGCGCGCGGCTTCCGCTGCGCTCAAGCTCAACACCATGCCGTTGAACGCATGCTGGAACTTGAACTCCGGACGAAATGGCGCGACTGATCTGCCCAATGCCTGCGCTGCGCTGGCCAGAAAAACGTCTTGATCCGCGCTGAGCTTGCTTTGATACGCAAGCGCCGCGGGGCTTTTGAAGTCCAACTTGCTGTCTGCTTTTCGCGGAATCGCCGGAAAACGACTGATGCTGCCGTCGTAGAGCGCCAGGGGCGCATCACGGAAACCGACGATATAAAGATCGCTGCGAAAATCGACGCTGGACGTGGCGGCGGATTCGGTATCGATCGGCTTTGACTGTGACACCGCAACGAGCGGGATGGCGGCAAACGCACACGCGACGACCAGCGGCTTAAGCAGCCGCAGGGATGGAACGAGCATAGACAAGACTCCAGATTGAAAACGGTGGTTGAACAGCGTCGACCCGGGTTGGAACTCAAGCGC
>JBBRVM010000542.1:0-2769 GCA_038246865.1 Burkholderiales bacterium | reverse complement strand
GTGCCATTGACTTCGTTCAACGTGTCGGCGTCGGTGCCTTCGAGCACGCCTTCGATGTATTGCGGCGGCGCTTGTGCCTTCCAGTGCTCTACAACGCGGTGCACCTCATCATCGGTGACAAAGGCACCATGCACACGGTTCGGAATACCGGTGCCACCCAGCATATAGAGCATGTCGCCACGCCCAAGCAGCGCCTCAGCGCCCATCTGATCGAGGATGGTGCGTGAGTCGATCTTGCTCGCGACCTGAAACGCGATTCGGGTTGGCACGTTGGCATTGATCAAACCAGTGATCACGTCGACGGACGGACGCTGCGTGGCCAAGATCAGGTGAATGCCCGCCGCGCGCGCCTTCTGCGCGAGCCGCGCAATCAACTCTTCAATTTTCTTGCCCGCTGTCATCATCAAATCAGCCAACTCGTCGATCACGACGACGATGAACGGCATTTCCTCGATGGGTTCGGGCTCGTCAGGTGTCAGCGAAAACGGATTGGTAAGGGGCGTGCCTCTGGCCTGCGCTTCACGTACCTTCTGGTTGAAACTGGAGAGCTGGCGCACGCCGGTGTGCGACAGCAGACGATAGCGCCGCTCCATCTCGTTCACGCACCAGTTCAATCCGTTTGCGGCGAGCCTCATGTCGGTCACGACCGGACACAACAGATGCGGAATACCATCGTAAATCGACAGCTCCAGCATCTTCGGATCGATCAGCAACAGGCGCACCTGCTTGGGCTCGGCTTTGTACAGCAGCGACAGGATCATCTGGTTTATGCCGACCGACTTGCCGGAGCCCGTCGTGCCCGCAACCAGACAATGCGGCATACGACCAAGATCGCTCACCACCGGTCGTCCCGCGATGTCTTTTCCCAACGCCATCGTGAGCAAACTTGATGAATCGTTGTACACCGCGCTGCCAAGAATCTCGATCAGCGCCACACTTTGCCGCTGCGGGTTTGGCACCTCGAGGCCCATGCACGATTTGCCGGGAATCGTCTCCACCACGCGGATACTCATGACGCTCATCGCGCGTGCCAAATCCTTGGCCAGATTGACAATCGAATTGCCCTTGACACCCACGTCCGGCTCAATTTCATAGCGTGTAATCACGGGGCCCGGATACGCTGCAAGCACCTTTACTGGCACGTTGAATTCCGCGAGTTTTCGCTCGATCAGACGCGACGTAAATTCTAGTGTTTCACCAGACACAACAGGCTGATCTTTTGGCAGCGGTTCCAGCAACGAGAGTTGCGGCAACACCGAATCGGGAATATCAGAAAACAGCGTCGTCTGCTTTTCACGCTCAACCCGCTCAGACAAAACGATGGGCTCAAATGTCTCAACAATCCGGATCGGTTCGTGCGCTTCGACGCGCTTCGTTTCCTCGCGAACATAGAGTTCGCGAAGCTCAACTTCTGGCGCGGCGATGTCATGGTCGCGCTGAATTTCACGCACTTCTTCGCGTTTTTCACGCCAGCTTGAAAAGCCGTCCAGCAACAGCGAGCCGATCCATTCGCTCACGCGCAGCCATGGGATCGCAAAGGCAACACTCAAACCCACGAAAAGCAAAATGATGAGCAACAAAGTGCTGGGCACGAATCCAATGAGGTTGAGCAGTGGAAATGCGAGCGTTTGTCCGAGCGCGCCGCCCGCACCTTGCGGCAGTCCGGCGAAGACTCGGTGCATGCCCAGCGCCTCCAGTGTGCCGCTGGCTAGCAGCAGGAGTGCCAGGCCAGCACCACGCGACGGCAGACCCAGGCTTGCCGTCCGATCCGAGTTCTCGTCGTCGTGCTCAACCGGCGAACGGACGGCGGACTTCGGCATTGGCGGCATCGCCCGCCAAACCGCGAACGCCGCGAACACGACTAGCCACCAGACCGTCGCGCCGAACACAAAATAGCCAATATCGCTGAGCCAAGCGCCGGTGGAGCCGAGCCAGTTTTTAACGCGAAGAACCGTGCCCGTCGTCGACCACGCCGGGTCGGACGCGCTGAAACTCGCAAATGCGATCACCGCAAACAGAACAACAGCCACAGCGATCAACCACACGATCCAGCGGCGCAACGCCTCCAGCCGCGACGATGCGGGTGAACTCGCGCGTGCCGAGCGAACACGACGGTTGCCGGGGGGGCGAAAAATGAAACTCTTCATGCGCTCGATCATGCGGCTATTTTATTTCGACGCACAACAAAAAAGGCGCCGTGAATTCACAGGGCGCCTTTTTTTGAAAACCCTGGCTGAATCAATATTTGATGCTCAAGACGGATTTTTGCGACGCGTAATACGCAGCAAGGTTTTCGATGTCTTTCTTCGACAATGTGGCAGCGAAGCCTTTCATGATGGCGTTGTTGCGCTCGCCGGACTTGTAGTCACGCAGTGCTTTGGCAAGGTAGTCGGCATGTTGTCCAGCAAGGCGAGGATTGTTTACATCCGGGCTGTTGCCGTCGACACCGTGGCAGGCCGCACAGACTTCTTTAGCTTTGGCAGCGCCCGCAATGACATCAGCGGCAGTCGCGGCCCCCGTTAAAGCGACGCAAGCGAAAAGGGGCACTAACGCTTTCATTGCCTGGCCTCCGCGTAATAAGCGGCCAGATCGGCCATATCTTTGTCTGAAAGCGAGGCAGCGATGGCGCGCATGCTCGGGTGTTTGCGGTCACCCGATTTGTACGCCTTGAGCGCGCTCACGAAGTACGTAGAGTGTTGGCCAGCGATTTTGGGGACGCGATACACCTCCGGATAAGCAGTTCGCAACCCTGCGATGCCGTGGCAGCCC
>JBBRVM010000541.1:0-2773 GCA_038246865.1 Burkholderiales bacterium | reverse complement strand
GTTCCGGGCGGCACCGACAACGTTGCATCAGGCGTGTTCAGCTTCGCGGCAGGTATCCACGCAAAGGCCACGCACGACCGATCTTTCGTGTGGGGCGGCAGTGCCACTACCACCACCAGTAGCACCGGGGACGGATCGTTTGTGGTCTACGCGCCGGGATCGATCAACATGTATGCCGGGCCCGCAGGCGCGGGTGGTTGCAGCCTGACGACACCGTCGAGTGGCTGGGCATGCAGCAGCGATCGGACGCTTAAAACCAATATCCGCCGTCTTGACGTGCTCGACGTGCTCGCCCGCGTGGTCGCGATGCCGGTCACCCGCTGGAGCTTCAGAGGTGCGGAGCCGTTTGCGCATATCGGGCCGATGGCGCAGGATTTCAAAGCTGCGTTCGGCTTGGGTGGTGACGACAAAACCATCTCGCCGATGGACTCGGTAGGCGTCGCGCTGGCCGCCATTCAGGGTCTGAGTCAGCAGCTCAAAGCGCGGGATCAGCAGATCGATTCGCTCAAGCAGATCACGTTGTTGATGCGCCGCGAAATGGCCTCGATGAAAGCGCAGCTCAACGCGCGACGCTAGCTGCCGAGTTCATAGGCCAGAAAAACGCGCGCCTTTTCCCAATCCCGCGTCACCGTGATGGCTGACACCTGCAACTGCGTGGCGCATTCGTCCAATGTGAAGCCACCAAAATAGCGAAGCTCGACGACATCGTGACAGCGTTGATCAATCTCGCGTAGCTTCTCCATCGCCTGATGAATGGCAAGCACCTGCGTTTCGTCAACGGTTTCTCCGGCCATCTCGGTCAACAGCGTGACCGGCGATGCACCGCCGCCACGCTTGAGGGCATCGCGTTCGCGCACGTAGTCGACGATGACGCTTCGCATCACCTTGCTGGCGTACGCGAAGAAAACGCGTCGATTGTCGGCGTCGTCAAGCGATTGCCCCATGAGCTTGAAATACGACTCGTGCACGAGGCTGGTCGGGCTCAGTAGCGTGAGCGTCGATTCGCGTGAAAGGCGCGAGCGCGCTAGTGCGCGGAGCTCCGCATAAACTGCATCAAACAATTGTCGTTGCGCCTGATCGCCACCTTCGCTGGCAGCATGCATCAGTCGCGTGAAGTCACCGGGGTCGGATGCGTTCAATCTTGAAGTCGCCTACGAGGAGGTCACAGAAGCCTCCGAATGTAAGCGATTTCAATGACGTTGGCATTAACATCAGCGGCGCGCGTGCAGCTACCGCCACCGTTTGAGGAGCGACTCCTACAGGTGAAGCATTTTCAAGTGCGCGTCGAGCATTCGAATAGTTTTTATGCCGATGATTGCGTCGATCTCGAATTGGTAATCACGATTGATGATCGTGTTTTTGCGTTTGTATTTGAGGACGCAGTACTGTGTTGCCGCTCCAAATACGTCGCATGGTGCCATGTCTGGTGTCGGGATGTAGCCATCGAGGGCAGGCAACACGAGGTCTTGCAGCGCACTTTTGACCCAAGCGACGTGTACGCCGTGGTCACCGAACGAAATATGCGCCATGTGCTGATTGGCACACAGTTGCAATCGGGAGCGCACACCTGGCGCGTACAGGTCGGCGTCCGTTGTAAAAAATTTGGAAGTCAAAGGACCATGGTCTACGCCCTTTGGAAATGCAGTGAGTTTCGCGCCGGGCTTGACGACGCGTTGGTGAACGATGGCCTCAAGCGCGTCTTTCCACGACTTTTTGTTGGGTATTGAAGACATGAAACATCCTTTGAAATGATCAGGCAACGCGTGAGTGCGCACCTGACAGCTCAGACGGATACCGCGCGGAAAATCCAACATGTGTTGGAAGGTCGCCAGCAGGTTGCGACGCAGTTCCGCCCGCTGTCGTGCCACGCTCGAATCCAGAGCGTGCGCGAGTAGCATTGGCAGATATCAGCTCAGATTCATGTCACGCCCATGTCACTCCAACTCTCGCACCGCGCCCAATCCCTCGGTACTGAAAACGCCTTTGTCGTTCTTGCTGAAGTCAACAAGCTCATCGCTGAGGGCTATGACATCACGAGCTTCTGCATCGGGCAGCCGGATTTCCCAGCGCCGATGCATGTGCAGGAGGCGGGGCACGAGGCCATTCGCCTTGGCAAGCATGGCTACACGCCGAGTGCTGGCATTCCTGAGCTGCGCGCAGCCGTGGCGACGTACATGGGCGACATGCGGGGCATCACGATTGAGCCAGAGGACGTCGTGATTGGCGCAGGTGCGAAGCCGTTCATCGCCTACACGATCCTGTCGACGACGGATTACGGCGCGGGTGACGAGGTGATTTATCCGGTGCCGGGGTTTCCGATTTATGAGTCGCAGATCACGATTAACGGGGCAGTGCCGGTGCCGTTGTACCTGCGCGAGGCGCGCAATTTTGCGTTTGATCCCGCCGAGCTTGAGGCGAAGATTACGCCGAAAACGAAGCTCCTGATTTTGAACAGTCCGCAAAATCCCACCGGCGGGATTTTGACTAAAAGTGATCTCGAAGCTATCGCCGCCATTCTGCGTAAACATCCGCAAATTTGGGTTTTCTGTGACGAGATTTATGGCCGTCTGACGTTTGAAGGCAGCTTCCAGTCGCTTGCCAGTTTGCCCGACATGCAGGAGCGCTGCATCATCAGCGATGGTGCGTCGAAGACGTGGGCGATGACCGGTTGGCGCATCGGGTTTACGGCGAATAAACTACTTGCCCCCGCGTTCACCAAATGGGTGACCAACACAGATAGTTGCGCCAGTCACATTTCGCAATGGGCCGCAGT
>JBBRVM010000540.1:0-2795 GCA_038246865.1 Burkholderiales bacterium | reverse complement strand
GTACGTGTCAAAACTCGAAACTAGCGGTGAGCAGGGACTTTGGGGTTGAAAACGCGATATACAGGCGATGCACCGAGCGGGCAAGCTCCGTTCTGAACGGGCAGCACGAAAAATAGAAGGTCGCCTCCGAACCAGTTGAACCCATGGGTGGCGAGGCGATTTTTCTCCGCCTCACTGGTGGTAGCAAAGCTGCCTTTTAGCGGACTCGGGTATTGCAACTGCCAGAGCGGGACGGCCGCGCTGGGTACGCCGATCCTCCCTAGTCCCAAGCCGGTATACACCGTGAATTCCGGATCATCCCTTCCTGTAAGCATGTTCACAACGGGCGTGCGCGGAAAGGGCGGCACAAACGGCGCAAGGTCAAGAACAAACGCATCGCCAATCTGCGTTGTGTAAACAACGCCCTTCTTGTACTGCGCAGTAGGATCGACTGCGAGCGAAAAAGTCCCGCGTTCAACAACAATCGTTTCGCGTATGTTCAGTGTCGTGTCCACGTACGTACCCGTCACAGCCACAGTGACTGCAAAGTTGCCGTCAGGCAATCCAGGCATAACGAACGTGCGCTGCAACGCGCAGGGGCCTTCACCCAAATGCGAAAGGGACAACAAAAGGGCGTTGCCGGACAATCGCACTCGCGAAAACTGCGGCGCATCTGCGATGCAGTATGGCTTGCTGAACGTAACGGCGACGGTAAACGGCTCGTACACCTTAGGGCTAGGCGGATCAAACGCTACGCCCGATATTGGCGTAGGGGCAGGCTGCGCGAACGCCGAGGTACTGAAGGCCAACAGAATCACCGACGCCAAAAGGCTTCTCAGGCGAGTCACGATAAAAATCACTTTGAGGTTCATGGCTGAGTCCAATGGGAGGCATTTGCGAAGGAGAGTGTCCAGCGTGGCGACGACGAAAATGCGCTTACAGTTACTGTTCATGAGCGGTACTTTAATTGGAGCAATTTTTCTTGCATGCTAACGATTTTATCCGAAGAACCATGCTGTTGGCATATGACATCTATCCTTGTTTAGCAAGAGCGCAACATACCTAGCTAAAGCGCTTCTGGATGGAACGTCAGATGCACAGACGCCCGATTCGGCTAACGCCCAGTTGATCGTGTTTCACCCGGCAAAGATCTACAAGACGGCAATCTCCCAAGCGCAAGTCAACGTGCACAAACGCACCCAGCGTGCCTTCGTCGCACGCGGCCACCTGGAGTGGCATGCCGCCAGCGACATGGCGCGCTAATCCCACGGCGGCGGCTTCTCGGTCGATGCGCACTCTGGTGCAAACCCTACGTGCCCAACGCGGCGTCGCGCTGTTTTACGATCTATCCGTAAGTTTCGCGCGTTAACGCACACTAAAATATAAAGGTGGTCTCCTCGTTCTTCCCGCGCCTCCCCCCGTTCCTGCTGCCGCTGATCCTCATCAACTTGACGGGTCACATGGCTTTGTCTGGCGGTCGTGTCACCGGTTCGCTCTACATCTTGCAGTCAGGGCACGCTGAATATCTGGTCGGCGTTTTCATGGCGCTGTTCTCGATTATTTCGGTATTGACCGCGCTGTCGATTGGTCGCTGGGTGGATCGTGTGGGGGCGACGCGGGTGATGCGGCTGGGGATCGGGCTCGTGCTTGTGGGCGCATGGATGCCGGTGATTTATCTGTCGCTGCCAACGCTATTGCTGACGGCGTTGACGATTGGTTTTGGCTTCAATGTGCTCTCCGTGGCTTCGCAGCACACGGTCGGGCATTTGGTCGCGAAGGCGACGCCGTCTGAGCGGTTAGCGAACTTTGGGTGGTTCGCGTTGGGGCATTCGGCGTCGAGCACCTTCGGGCCTTTTATCGCGGGGATTTTGATTGACGCGTTGGGTTTTCGGGCTTCGTTTGCTGCCCTCGCCCTGTTTGCCTGCGTTGCCGCCTGGCTGGTGGTGACGCGTGCTCGCGATTTGCCACGCGCGGCACCGATCGCAGCGCTCGAGCAGGAATCGGCGATGAACGAGGATGGCGAAGCACGGGAGGTGCCGCAAAAACCGCGTGTATTCGACCTGTTGGCAACGCCTGAAATGCGCCGCATTTATTGGGTGAACATGATCATGAGTGCGTCGTGGGATTTGTTCATCGTGATGCTGCCCGTGCTCGGGCACCGGATGGGCTATTCGGCATCGGTCATTGGGTTGGTGTTTTCCTTGTTTGCGGTCGGAACGTTCGCGGCGCGTGCAGCCATGCCGTGGTTGTCACGACGGGCGAACGAGTGGCAGATTTTGCGGGCGTCGCTGGCAGTGGTGACGCTGGTGTTTATGGCGTTACCGTGGGCGGGTGTCGCACCCGCCTTGATGGCGTTGGGCTTGTTGTTCGGGTGCGCCGTGGGCATGAGCCAGCCGAATATGTTGTCGTTGTTGCATGCGGCTTCGCCTGCGGGACGCGGTGGTGAGGCCGTGGGCTTGCGCTCGGTGCTGAGCAATAGCTGCTCAGTCGCCGTGCCGCTCGCGTTTGGCGCGGCGGTGGTGCCGTTTGGCATTTCTGCGTTACTGGTGAGCGGTGGCGTACTGTTCGCATCGGGCATTCCGTCGGCGCATCGGGGCGTGCAGGCGCGCGCGACTGGAGCCGTGGCTTGAAGCCGATTCTCTGTGTCGGTGCGTGCGCGTGGACTACGATTTTTCGCGTCCCTCACTTACCTCAGGGCTCGGCAAAAATCATCCCCGACGAAGCGATCCAGATCGGCGATGGCATGAGCGCGTCTGCCGCGTGTGCGATCGTGAAGCTCGGGGGTCGCGCTGAGTTTTGGGCACGCGTAGGCGATG
>JBBRVM010000539.1:0-2809 GCA_038246865.1 Burkholderiales bacterium | reverse complement strand
TGCCGCATCCAATCCCTGCGCAGTATCTGTTCTGACACTACACACAAGTTTTTCTACAGCGGGATCACCATCTGCGTTGGCCGTGTTCACCGTGAAGTGAACGCTCGATTAAGTGCCCCGAAAATCAGGGCTCGCCAACGGTCTTGGATGGCCCAGCAAACTCACAAATGAATGTGCTGGCCCACCAATCTCTTCAAGCAGCGGTTAAATACCGCTGCTCGTAAAACTACGGTTACTGCGCGGTTTGTGAAACACCAAAAGCACCGGTATCCACACGGACGCCGGAACCCATCGTGCTGGACACGCTAATTTTTCGCAAATACACGCCTTTGGACGAAGCAGGCTTCGCCTTTTGCAGCGCCTCAACGAGCGCGCGCAAGTTGATCTCAAGCGCAGCCAACTCAAACGAGGCACGGCCCAATGTTGCGTGCACGATACCGGCCTTGTCGGTGCGGTACTGCACCTGACCGGCTTTAGCGTTCTTGACCGCAGTGGCCACATCTGCACTCACGGTGCCGACTTTCGGGTTTGGCATCAGGCCACGCGGGCCCAACACTTGACCGAGCGTACCGACAACGCGCATTGCGTCCGGCGATGCGATAACGACGTCGAATTCCATGAAGCCGCCTTTGACGCGCTCAGCGAGATCTTCGAAACCGACCACGTCAGCACCGGCCGCTTTTGCCTCTTCTGCCTTCGCGCCCTGTGCGAACACAGCAACACGAACGGTCTTGCCGGTGCCGGAAGGCATCACGACAGAACCGCGAACGGTTTGATCAGATTTTTTGGCATCGATACCGAGATTAATCGCAACGTCAATCGACTCATTGAATTTGGCAGTCGCGGTGGCTTTGGCCAGCGTGAGCGCATCAACAACGGGGTAGAACTTGTTGCCGTCAACTTTGCCTTCAAGCGCCTTGGCGCGTTTCGTCATTTTGGCCATGATTACTTCACTCCTTCGACGGTGATACCCATTGAGCGGGCGCTGCCTGCGATGGTGCGCACTGCGGCGTCCATGTCGCCAGCGGTAAGGTTTGGCATTTTCACTTTAGCAATGGCCTCAGCTTGAGCCCGGGTCAGCGAGCCGACCTTCGTGGTGTGTGGCGTAGGCGAGCCTTTAGTGACTTTCGATTCTTTCTTGATCAGATAGGTCGCTGGTGGCGTACCCATGACGAAGGTGAAGCTCTTGTCTGCGAATGCGGTGATCGTCACCGGAATCGGCATGCCGGGCTCCAACCCCTGAGTCTGCGCGTTAAACGCTTTGCAGAATTCCATGATATTGAGACCACGCTGGCCGAGGGCCGGGCCAATTGGGGGCGACGGATTCGCCTTTCCTGCAGGGACTTGCAGCTTGATAAAGCCGACTATTTTCTTTGCCATGATGGCTCCTTGTTTTGGGTGCAAACGAGCGCCGGTTGGTTACGACGCTCTCCCCGTTAAAAAGTAGCTGCCGACTCGCGTCAACAACTACAACTTATGCTTTTTCTACCTGGCCGAATTCAAGCTCGACTGGCGTTGCACGACCAAAAATCATGACCGATACGTGCAGCCTCGATTTCTCGTAGTTCACGTCTTCCACATTGCCCATGAAGTCAGCAAACGGACCGTCCTTGACGCGTACCGCTTCGCCCACCTCAAACAGCACTTTGTGCTTGGGCTTCTCGCCACCGGTTTGCACCTGATTAATGATGGTGTCGACTTCTTTCTGCGAAATCGGGGCCGGGCGCGTTGCCGTGCCACCGATGAAGCCCGTAACTTTCGGCGTGCTTTTCACCAGATGCCACGACTCGTCGGTCATATCCATTTCAACCAGCACATAGCCGGGGAAAAACTTGCGCTCTGACATGGACTTTTGGCCGTTTTTGATTTCGACCACTTCTTCGACCGGCACCATGACCTGACCGAACTGCGACGAGAACTCGGAGCGCGCTATACGCTCAACGAGAGCGCGCTGCACCGTTTTCTCAAAGCCAGAAAACGCGTGCACAACGTACCAGCGCTTTGGCTTGGCAGCGACTTCAGCTACGGGTGCGTCGCTATCCGTGAGTTGCGTGATGTCCATGGTGTCCTTTGAGTGAAACGGCGTGTATTGCGTATCGGAAACGTTTAGTTGCGTGACGTGAGCCACGCAATGAACGCCCCGATGGCCGTGTCAACGCCGAACAGGAAGATCGCCATAACGACCGCAAAGGCAAACACGATCATCGTCATCTGGATGGTCTCTTTGCGAGTCGGCCAGGCAACTTTTTTGCCTTCATCAATCGACTCGCGTGCGAACTGCACAAATTCTTTGCCCGGTACCGAGGCGTAAGCCACGCCAGCGCCCGCAGCCAGACCCGCAATCACCATCAGCATGCGTAGCGCCAATGCCGATTCAGCGAATCGGTAGAAACCGTAAACGCCCGCAGCCACACACGCGCCAGCGGCGAGAAAGATGGCCCAGTTTTTTGTCGTATCGTTCATGCTTGATCGCTTTATTTCCAACTGCGCTTGCAACTCGTTGCGTAGTTGACTTTCGGGGACGGCACCACTTTTTTGCAAATCAAAAGTGGCAGGGGCGGAGGGAATCGAACCCCCATCGACGGTTTTGGAAACCGTAGCTTTACCACTAAGCTACGCCCCTAAAAATTTGACGCAGAGCTGATGCAATCGGCTCTGCGTCGTGGTCATTACTTCAAAATTTTCGAGACGACGCCAGCACCGACGGTGCGACCGCCCTCACGAATTGCGAAGCGCAGCTTCTCTTCCATCGCAACAGGTGCGATCAGAGTCACCGTCATCTTCACGTTGTCGCCCGGCATCACCATCT
>JBBRVM010000538.1:0-2816 GCA_038246865.1 Burkholderiales bacterium | reverse complement strand
CGCGCGCGGGGTTGCTGGCAGATATTGCGGCGAGCGGGGTGATTTATGGCCGATGACGTATTAATCAATAAGGCGGCAACGATTGAGCGCTGTGTCGCGCGGGCGCGTCAGGAGTACGACAAAAATCCGGCGACTTTTCACTCCGATTTGACGCGACAGGACGCTGCGATTTTGAACATCCAGCGCGCTTGTGAAGCCTCGCTCGATATGGCGCAACATCTAGTGCGTCGTGAGCGCCTGGGCGTGCCACAGAGCGCACGAGATTCGCTTACCTTACTTGCGACCGCTGGGTGGATTGACGCGCCACTAGCCGATGCGATGCGGCGGATGGTGGGGTTTCGCAATATTGCGGTTCATGATTACCAGAACCTGCATCTGCCGATTACGGTGAGCATTATTGAGAAACATCTGGATGAATTTTTGCGCTTCAGCAAGGCGGTTTTGCTGCGTGACTCCCGTGACAAGTAGCTGGTGATGTCCCCGTCAAAACAAGCCCTCGCGGGCATCAAAGTCATCGAACTCGGCCAGCTCATCGCAGGCCCGTTCGCCGCGAAAACACTCGCTGATTTCGGCGCGGATGTGATCAAGATTGAGCCGCCGGGCGAGGGCGATCCGTTGCGCAAATGGCGGCTGCTGCACAACGGTACTTCGGTGTGGTGGCAGGTGCAGTCGCGCAATAAAAAGAGCGTGGCGCTGGATTTGCGCCAGGCTGAGGGGCGCGACATCGTGCGCCGCTTGATTGCTGAGGCGGACGTGTTGATTGAGAACTTCAAGCCCGGTACGCTGGAGAAATGGGGCATGGATTACGCCTCGTTGTCTGCCACCAATCCGGGGCTCATGATGTTGCGCGTTTCCGGGTATGGGCAGACCGGGCCGTACAAAGACAAGCCAGGCTTTGGCGTGGTCGCGGAGGCGATGGGTGGTTTGCGCCATCTCACAGGTGAGCCGGGGCGCGTGCCGGTGCGGGTGGGAGTTTCGATTGGCGACACGCTGGCCAGTTTGCATGGCGTGATCGGGGTGCTGCTGGCGCTGAATCATCGCAACAATACGAAGAGCGTGGTTGCGCCTAAGGGCGAGGGGCAGGTCATCGACGTGGCGTTGTACGAGAGCGTGTTTAACGTGATGGAAAGCCTGCTGCCGGAGTACAGCGCGTTCGGCGTGGTGCGTGAGCCTGCGGGCTCGGCGTTGCCGGGGATTGCGCCGTCGAATGCGTATGCGTGTCGCGATGGTCAGGTGTTGATTGCCGGTAACGGGGACTCGATTTTCCGGAGGTTGATGACGGCGATTGGGCGCGATGATCTGGGCGGCGCTCCGGGGCTTGCGGCGAATCCGGGACGCGTGGCGCGGGTGGTGGAGATCGACGCGGCGATTGCCGATTTCACGCGGTCACGATCAGTGGCTGAGGTGTTGGCGATGCTCGACGCGGCAGACGTTCCGGGTGGTCGTATTTACACGGTGAAAGACATTGCGGAGGACCCGCACTACCGGGCACGCGAGATGATTGTTTCGGTGACGAGTGCCGATGGATTGACCGTGGAGACGCCGGGTGTGGTGCCGAAGCTTTCGCTGACACCGGGCGCGGTTGTGCGGCGCGCGCCGAACTTGGGCGAGGACACGGATGCCGTGCTGGCTGAGATCGAGGTCACGGCTGAACAGTTGGCGGCGCTTCGCGCACGTGGGGTGGTTTAGGTTTTTCGGTTTGGCCCCCTCTCCCTTGAGGGGAGAGGGTTGGGGAGAGGGTGATCGTGGCTTGATCTCTAACTTTGATACTCCGCCCCACGTAATTCCTCACCCCGGCCGATACTAGGGTCAAGCGTGGCACATTCTCCCGCAGGGGGAGAGGGAACAAATCCGGCCTCCATCGAAAGGGGCGGGGCGACTAAGCTCAGGCCGCCGCTAGCACCAGATCAAACGTTGCTGCGAGCCCGCTGCGTTCGCCATCTTTAGCGGGTGTCGGCGTGACCGTTAACCTGTCACGTTCTTTCGAAAAACCGAAGTTCCCACCGCGCTCTTTGTTGTCCTCTGCGAAGTACATTTGGGTAACCAGTTCTTTGCGCCCGCTGGCTACAACGCGAAAGTGAATATGCGACGGGCGACCGCCGTAGATCACTGGCTTGATGGTGCGGAATCGGTAGCGTCCTTCAGCGTCGGTCAACGTGCGGCCAAAGCCTTGAAACCCGCGTTTGGCCGGGCCTTCGCCGTCGTCGCCGGGATGCCGATATTTGCCAGTGTTGTCAGTTTGCCAGATTTCCACTTGAGCGTTGGCAAGCGCTTTGCCGTCAGTGCCACGGACGACGCCGGTGAGGATGAGCGGCGTGCCGTCGGCGTACGAGCCGCTGCCGAAAGCGATGAGATCTGCGTCGATTTCGCCGTTCCACTTCGGCGGATAGAACGGGCCGAGCGAGTCTTGTGGCGTCGGCTTCAGCGCAGTGGTTTGCGCCTGCAACATCCCGGGCAAAAGTGCGGCTACCGGGAGCACGGAGAGTAGAGTGACGAAGCGTCGACGTAAATTCACAGATGAACACTTTCACGAAGCAGGGACAATTGAGGAGAAGGACTTTTCTGGGAGCTTGCGCACGGGAAAGAGTTCCGTTGCCGGTGATTAATGTGCGTGCGTTTCAATGGGTGGTTTGGCTTTGATACCTTCGTCGCGGTGAATGAAGTGCTACGACGGTCAGCGAAATGCGTTTATCAGCTCCCGATTAGAAAAGGCGTCTCAGCTTGGGGATTGTCATCCTGCGCACGGCGAAGGATCGTGTGCATCCTAAATGCGCTCCACGATGCTCAAGCCGTGCCGCCTGATGTTTCTCTTCACT
>JBBRVM010000537.1:0-2824 GCA_038246865.1 Burkholderiales bacterium | reverse complement strand
GCATTGGGGAACAGGTGAGGCGCTGAACAACGGCACCCACATGGTCGATCTGATGCGCTGGGGACTTGGTGTTGACTTTCCGACAAAAGTTAGTTCTGCGGGCGGAAGGTACCGATATCAGGACGATTGGGAAACTCCCGACACACAAATCATCAATCTTGAATTCGGAAACAACATGGCCATGACCTGGGAAGGAACGAGCGGTTACTACGGGCCACGTTACTCCTCGCGATCTGGCAGCTCCGGCTACAGCACGACGTCGCGTCCCGGCTCGCGGGCAACGGGCACCCTGTCATCTTCACCGGTTTCGCGCGGCGGCTTTGGCGCGTCGGCGTCCCGTCATGGCGGCGGCAGCAGTGCGTCTTCGCATTCGTCGGGCGGCTAGATATGCGCCGTGAACATGTGCCCAAGCGCGACAACTGGCAGAAGCGCTGCGAAGACGCGGGCTTCAGCTTTCATTCGATTGACGGACTGTATTGGGAAGAGGGCATTTGCTATCACTTCTCGCGTCGAGAAATTGACGATCTGGAGCATGCGACCAAAGAGCTCTACGACATGTGCATGGCGGCGGCAGAGCACATCATCGAGAAGGAACGATTTGCTGAACTGGCGATCCCGGAGACCGCATGGGCGCTGATCCGGGAGAGCTGGGATAACGACCATCCGTCACTGTTCGGGCGCTTTGACTTGGCGTACGACGGTAGCGGCCCGCCGAAACTTCTCGAATTCAACGCAGACACACCGACCTCGCTGGTTGAAACAAGCGTGGCGCAGTGGCATTGGGTGGAGGATACGAAGCCCGGTGTTGATCAGTTCAACAGCCTGCATGAAGCGTTGATAGAACAATGGAAGTGGCTCAAATCAGAGCACGGCTATGAGCACGTGCACTTCACTTGTGCCGGCGGCAGCGAAGAGGACGACGGTAACCTCGATTACCTGCGCGACACCGCGATGCAGGCGGGCTTACAGGCACCGTGGCTTACGGTCGAGGAAATTGGCTGGAGCGAAGCCGACCTCGCTTTCGTCGATACCGACAACGAACGAATCGAGACACTGTTCAAGCTCTATCCGTGGGAATGGCTGATCGCCGATGAGTTCGGCGACAACTTGCGCAAGACGACGATGCGCGTAATTGAACCCGCATGGAAGATGGTGCTTGCCAACAAGGGCTTGCTGGTGATTTTGTGGGAGCTATATCCCGATCATCCGCTGTTGCTTCCGGCTTCGTTTCATCGTCACAAAGTGCTCGGCGACTACGTGAAAAAGCCGCTGCTTTCGCGTGAGGGAGCCAACGTCGAAATCTATAAGGGAGGCGAAGTGATTCGCGCTGAAGGCACGTATGGCGAAGAGGGCTATGTCTACCAGCAGTACACGCCGATTCCGAGCTTTGAAGGCAATTTTGTAACCGTGGGAAGCTGGATCGTCGGTGATTCGCCTGCGGGAATTGGCCTGCGTGAAGATGCCACCGAAATCACAATGAACACATCGCGGTTCGTGCCGCACTATTTTGATTAATTGCCGCAGAACAGAGGAACCTCATGTCTTACACGCTTAATGAATCGATCCGCTACTTTGATGATTTCCTGATCTATTTTGCGGTAGCGCTGCTGCTGTTTGTGGTGTTTACGTTCATTTATCAGAAGGTGACTCCATACGACGAGATTACGCTGATCCGTCAGGGTAATCCAGCGGCCGCCGTTTCTCTGTCTGGTGCCATGCTGGGGTTTGCGCTGCCGCTGGCGAGCACGGTCGCCAATGCCGTTAATCTGGTTGATCTGGTGTTGTTTGCGGTGCTTGCTACGGTAGTTCAACTCATCGTGTTCGTCTTCGCGCGAATGCTGATGCCGGGGCTCACGTCGGCTATTGAGAAAGGAAGTATTGCCGAGGCAATTCTTCTGGCGGCGGTTTCAATCGCGGTCGGGTTATTGAACGCAGCGGCGCTCGTTTACTGAAGGTCGAACGCGAAGTCGTTACGCGCGCATGGGGTCGTGTCTTCGTTGTGATTTAACTCGGTGACGTCGGCCTGCCCATTGGCGATGCGCAGCACGGTCGATGCGCGTGTGCCGTAGCCTTCGCGGCGAACGGAAATAGAACTTAATTTGCGTTCCCAATCGAGCGGCACGCCGGTTTGCGGCAGGTCGCGATCCGCGACTTGGGTCGCGTTTCCCAACAAGCGAAATAGACGCTCGTTTTGCGCGTTCAGATCACGTTCGGCAAGCGCGTGGCGGAAGCCCGCCTTGATGCGCGTGGTCTTTGGCCACGGCGTGTCTAGCGACGCGTTTGAGAGTGCATAGAGACCCGCATCAAGCAATCGAGGCGCAGCTTCCGACGAGTTGAGGAACCACAATGCGCGTTCATTAACGCCGAACGATCCGCAAAGCAGATTGAAACCCTCGTATTGATTAGCGACCACTGCAAGCTCGCCAACAAACTCAACCGCTGGTTGCGTATCTTCAAGATATCGTCGCACGATTTGTCCGCGCGATGGCGCATAGGCTTTTCGCAACGCAGTATTGCGGATGTTGGTGACGAGTGCAAAGCGCCCGCATCGAGTGACGCCCAGCCACGCGCCATCGGCTTTGAGATCACGCCCAGCCAGCACGTTGCCTTGCGGCCACCAATGCATGAACTGTGTCGGTCGTTCAAAATGCTCATCGCGATTAGCCGCGAGTAGAAGCGGGGTTTCAGTGTCTGGGTTCCATTGGAATACGGCGATACACATCGTGTTTAATCAGGTACTTGCGCGCAACTAATCGAGCAGTTTCAACCTTTGAACTTTACCTGATGGGCCTTTGGGCAGGTCGTCAACAAAGCGGAAGATTTT
>JBBRVM010000536.1:0-2838 GCA_038246865.1 Burkholderiales bacterium | reverse complement strand
TTTTAGCCTTCTTTCGCCGTGATTACCGCCGCGTCGCCACCGCGCACATCGAGTCCGGCTGGGTGCCGCCGGGCACGCGTGTTGATGAGCTGGAAAGCGCTGTGCGCAGCGTGTGCGAGCCGATTTTTGATCGCCCGCTGGCAGATATTTCGTTTGGCAAAGTGCTGCTGCGACTGTTTCAGGTGTCGCGACGATTTAACGTGGAGATTCAGCCGCAACTGGTCTTGTTGCAGAAGACGCTGCTCAACGTCGAAGGCCTCGGCCGTCAGCTCGATCCGTACCTTGACCTATGGGCTACCGCCCAACCGTTTTTAGAAAAATGGATGCGCGATCAGGTCGGGCCCGAAGCGATGTGGCAGCGCCTGATTGAACAGGCACCGTATCTCTCAACGGCGCTACCGCAAGTCCCGCGCTTGATTCATCAGGCGCTGGAGCAGAGGAACACTCCGCCTGCTCCCGTCGTAGTGCAGACGAGCACGGGCTGGACGAATGTCTGGCTGGCGATTATTGCGATGTGTTTGCTGGCAATACTGGGGACCTTGTGGATTCCGTTGCTGCTGGAGTAGAGTGCTAACGTGAATCCGCTTTCGCTCGATCAACCGTGGGGTCGCGGTTACAGCGCGAAACAGACCCACGCGTTTGCCGATGGCAGCGCGCTCGTTGCGGATGCGTCAAAACACTTCCTCCCGCGAGGTCTCGGTCGCAGCTACGGCGACGTGTGCGTCAACGACGGCGGCACATTACTACACACATTTCGACGTGATCGACTGTTGGCGTTTGATGACGCGCAGGGCATACTGACTTGCGAGGCTGGCGCATCGGTCGCCGACATCGCAGAAGCCATGCTGCCGCGTGGCTGGTTTCTGCCTGTCGTTCCGGGCACACGCTTCGTTACCGTCGGTGGCGCAATTGCCAATGACGTGCACGGTAAAAATCATCACGTCAACGGCACGTTCGGGCGCTTCATTCGCGAAATGAAGCTCGCGCGCTCCGACTGGCGGGCCACACAGTCTTTGTCGCCGGCAGACGCGTTGTTTGGCGCAACGATCAGCGGGCTCGGGCTGACCGGCTTGATGCATGAAGTCCAGCTACAACTCAAGCGCGTGCCCGGCCCCGGCATTGAGCAAGACACCAAACTATTCGGTGGTGACGGCACAATTGACGGCTATCTCGAACTCGATGAAGCCAGCAAAGAGTGGGAGTACACCGTCGGCTGGATCGACACACTCGACCCGAATCTGCGCGGCGTTTTTTTTCGCGGCCGGCATTGCGACGGCCCCGATGAATGGCTAGTACCGCAACCGGCTCGCCTGGCGATGCCAATGGATGCGCCGCGTTGGCTGCTCGGCGCGTGGAGCGCAAAGACGTTCAACGCGCTGTACTACCGAGCCCAAGCAATGCACACAGCGACACGCGAGACGATTCCGCTATGGCAATTCTTCTTTCCACTCGACGCTGTGAACGCCTGGAATCGCGCGTATGGTAAGGGCGGTTTTGTGCAATATCAATTCGTCGTTCCGACCGCTGCCGCGCGAGAAACCGTGCCAAAAATTCTCTCGCATTTGCGCGAAGCGCACGTCGCCAGTTATCTCGCCGTGATCAAAACTTTTGGTGCCATGCCGTCGCCGGGACTGATGAGTTTTCCCATGGCAGGAACCACCGTTGCGCTCGATATTCCCGCGCCCGATGAGAAGGATCGTCGGGCGCTTGACCGCGCTGACGCGATGGTGGCTGACGCCGGTGGTCGCGTCTATCCGGCGAAAGACGCCCGCGTGTCCGCCGCTATGTTTCAACGATTTTTTCCACAGTGGCGCGGATTGGAGGCAGCGCGCGATCCCGCGATTTCGTCGTCTTTCTGGCGGCGCGTCACCGCCTCACAGGATTCAACACCGTGAATAAAACTAACGTAGTCGTGGTGGGCGCAACTTCCGCTGTCGCGCAGGCAGCGATTCGCATCTGGGCGCAACGCGGCGTGGAACTTACACTGATCGCGCGCAATGCTGGCGAGCTTGAACGCGTCGCCGCCGACGCCCGGGTGCGCGGCGCTTCGGTGGTCACGCCATTCATCGGCGATTTGACGAAGACAGCCTTCATCACAGAAACCGTGAGCGCGATGAACGTCCCGCGCGTTGCGCTCGTGGCTTACGGCAGCCTCAGCGATTCAGCGAGCGCCGAAAACGACCCCGCCTATCTGGCTAGCGAACTAAACGCGAACTTCACCAGCCCCGCCTTGTGGGCACAATGCCTCGCCGAGCGCATGGCCGCCGACAGCGCAAACGGCGGCACCATCGCTGTGATTTCGTCAGTCGCCGGTGACCGTGGTCGCGGCAGCAATCATGCGTACGGTGCCGCCAAAGCAGGCCTCACCGCATTTTGCTCCGGCCTGCGCGCGCGCATGGCCGCTCGCCGCGTGCATGTGGTTACCATCAAACCCGGTTTCATCGACTCACCGATGACGGCACATATCGCAAACAAAGGCGCACTCTGGGCAACGCCGGAAACCATCGCGAGGGGCACCGTCAACGCCATCGACAAAAAGCGCGATGTCGTTTATCTACCCGGTTTCTGGCGCTTGATTATGCTGATCATTACGCATGTGCCAGAGGGCGTCTTCAAGCGGCTGAAGTTCTAACAGCTTTTCCGCTAAAGCCTTATTTCGTCGGGGCTAAGCGCGATAAAGTGAATTTGTCGGTTTTTGCACATATTCAGAGCTAGCCCCAATGCCCGTCACGTAAGCGCCAATTTGTCGACTCTGTAGGCGCGGGCCCCCGCGGGCCCCCCCCGGGGGAAACCCCGCCCCGGGGGCGCCCAACCGTAAATGTGCCGGGTTTTGTGCAA
>JBBRVM010000535.1:0-2861 GCA_038246865.1 Burkholderiales bacterium | reverse complement strand
TTTTACCCGCGTTTCTTTTTTGCTTTTCTTTTTGTTCCCCCACCACCATTTTTTTGGTATAAATTCTTTTCGGGTGGGCGCGCCGTGCGGTACCCCTGCCCCCCCCTGGGGGGTCTTTGCCTTGCCCGCGGCCGACTCGAGGCGGTGATTGCCACTGCTTCGATGAGCGAGCCCGGCCGAGCTCGACGCCTGGAGCACCCACGCGACCGCCGCACTGGCTGGGCCCAGCGAGGCCAGCGCGGTACGCGCAAGCCCACAGGCCACGAGAAGCGACAAGAAGCGCATCAAAGAGCTGGAACGCGAACTACTGCGCAAAGACCGGGCGCTCGCCGAGACCGCCGCGCTCTTGGTGCTCTCAAAAAAAGTCGCGGCGATCTACAACAAGGCCGAGGAAGAATGATTTCCCTCGTAGATCGTCAGGCGCTGGCTAACAACATCGACATCGCCAGAGACGCTGGTGCGCGGCTTAAACCTGCCTGCCAAAGCGCAGGCATCACCCCACGAACCCTGCAACGCTGGAAGACCCACCACGGCCTTGAATTGGGTGATGGCAGGCCGCAAGCCGTGCGCCCGACGCCTCGTCATGCCTTGAGCGAATTGGAGCGCGCCAAGTTGATCGCAGTGGCCAACGAGCCACGCTTTGCCGCCATCCCCCCGGCGCGCATCGTGCCGATGCTCGCTGACGAGGGCGTGTATCTGGCGAGCGAATCGAGTTTCAGTCGCGTGCTCGCCCAAGCCGGACAGAACGCTCACCGGGGGCGCGCGAAGGCCCCCCGCGCGAGCCGTCCGCCGACGACCCACATCGCCACAGCACCCGGTCAGGTGTGGTGCTGGGATATGACGTACTTGCCCGCATCAAACGCGAATTTGTCAAATGCGGGTCGCTGGTTCTATCTGTACCTGATTCTCGACATCTACAGTCGAAAGATCGTTGGCTGGGAGCTACACGCTGAGGACCGCGCAGAGCATGCCGCTCATGTGCTCAAGCGCACCGCGCTGGCTGAGGGTATTCACGCGATGCTCAGCAAACCGGTGCTGCATGGTGACAACGGCGCGACACTGAAAGCCACGACCGTACTGGCTATGTTGAACTGGCTCGGGGTGAAACCCTCGTACTCACGGCCCCGCGTGAGTGACGACAACGCCTACGCCGAATCGCTGTTTCGTACCGCGAAGTACCGAACGGAGTTTCCGCTCAAAGGCTTTGCGGATCTCGATGCCACACGGGCGTGGGCGAAGCACTTCGTGCACTGGTACAACGTGGAGCACCGTCACAGCGGGATCAACTATGTAAGCCCTGAACCGCGACATGTGGGTGAGGACTTGGCCATTCTCGCGGCGCGCGATGCGCTCTACAAACAAGCGCAACAAGCTCACCCGCAACGTTGGTCAGCCGACACTCGAAACTGGAAACCCATCGGCCCTGTCACGCTCAACCCCGAACGCGATTCGGTCGTCAAAGCTCACGCCGCCGACATTCCGATTCAACAAAAAGCCGCATGATTTATGCGACAACTATCTTGACATTCACCGAGTTCGCACGCACCGTTCGAAGTCTCGCCCAATAGTTCTTGCATAGTATCTGCTGTGCCCATAAAATTTATGGGTGAGCAAAAGGCCTGTTAAACCACTAGGTTCCCCGTCGGAGCTTGGTTCAATATCGCCATTGCGAGTGACGAGCGACCGTTTTGCGCAGGTTGATTGCTGTGACTGCGGCAGATTCGTCGAAGGTTGTTTTTACCAATCATGCGCGGCTCCGGATGCGTCAGCGGCGCACTTTGCTGACGCAAGTGCAATACGCCTTGCAACGAGGGTACGTCGTTGAGCCCGCGCATCAGGATTTGAAGGGCAACTGGAAGTGCACGCTGCAAGCGACAGTGGCGGGCGATCTCGCAAGGTAGCCGCCGCTTTGGTTGAAAACGACGCGGGCAATACCGTCGTCGTGATTACCGTAATGGATTGAATGTGCCCACTTTGGGCTAACGAACAGAGAGAACGCGATGTATCACTACACAGAATGCGGGCTGCAAAATGTGTGGCTGCGCAATGGCTATACGAAGCAGCAGACGCCGTATGGTGCAGGCGTGGCGATTGCTGATTTGTCGGCGTTGCACGCGGCCATTGGGCGCGCGGTGGCGCAGCGCCCACGCCTGACCGGCACGGAGCTACGCTTCCTGCGCAAGGAGATGGGAATGGCACAGGCTGCGCTCGCCCAATTGCTCGGTTGCACCGAGCAGAATGTGTCGCTGTGGGAGCGCAAAGGCACGATGCCGAAAACGGCGGATCGCGTGGTGCGGCTGTTGTACCGCGAGCACGTCGACAAGAATGTGAAAGTGCTCAAGCTGATCGAATCCGTGAAGGACCTGGACGAAGCGCCTGAACAAAAAATGGTGTTGGAGCAGGTGGACGGGCATTGGCCGAAGGCGGCGTAGGCCCCTTTCTCGCTTGATCCCGGTTAGGCGAGTTGGAGATGGACGCCCGATAGGCAGCTAGCCAACGCGCTCATCGCCCGGAGCTGCCGGGGTGTCTGGCACTTTGCCCAGATATCGATCAAACTCGTAGCGTTTGCCTTTTGCGCCTTCGGCCCGCAAGTAATCAACGGTCAGTACAGACGCCATTTTTTCGGCGGCGGCACTGGCGATGAACTGATTCACCGAAATTTCGTCGCGCGCCGCTAATTCTTTTATCTTTTGATGAACAGAATTTGGCAGTCGAACAGTTAATGCGGTCATGGCTTACTCCCTAACATTCTCAAAAAATCACGTGGTGTTACGGCACTTATGGTGGTCTTCTTTAGCCTGCTGCCCTCACGTGCGCGCTACGTGGCCATCGACCTCATCGGCGCCAAGCCCAGCGGCATC
>JBBRVM010000534.1:0-2871 GCA_038246865.1 Burkholderiales bacterium | reverse complement strand
GTGACACAGGTGAAGGGCGTGCAGAGCGCGCGCCGGGTTTAGCTTGAAGAATTTCCAAGGAGTACAAACATGAAACACGTGGTTAACAAATAGCTGGCTGTGGCCGTGTCAAGCATTGCGATTTCGGCCTACGCGCAGTACCCGAACAAGCCGATCAAAATGGTGGTGCCGTTCCCGCCGGGCGGTACGACCGACATCCTGGCGCGCGAGGTTGCCGCTGACTTGCAAAAATCATTGGGACAGCCAGTCATCGTCGACAACAAGGCGGGCGCCGGTGGAAATCCGCGGGCAATACCCCCGAGCAAGTTAGCGCCCCCATCAAGTCGGAAATCGACAAGTGGGCAAAGGTGGTTAAAGCGTCTGGCGCGAGGGTCGATTGAGTGATCCAGAGGCAACAGCTTTGTGCTGAATGCCTTGTCCTATTGGGGCTTGAGCTGATTTTGGCTACATGTCGAAAATAACTTAATGTGGCGTCTAGGCCCAGTGCAGCTGCGCTTTCGTGAAAAAGCTGCTATTCATTAAGCGGGTAGGCACCACCTTGAAAATGCCGCGATTACGCTCGCACTCATCACGGCTCCCGCCTGCTGCTTGTGCGTCTTTAGTACGTCGCGCGCCCACCCGAAATGTCAAAAACCCCACCTGTCGTGAACGAGCATTCCTCAGACGACAACCACGCGATCATCGAGGCGATTTCCTCGACCAGCACGAAGCGGTTCATCGGGATTTTTGACTTCATATAATTGATGTGCTCGGCGGACATCTGGCTGAACATTTCGGTTTGTGCGGCGGCGGGCGTGATGCAGTTGCAGGCCACACCGGTGGTTGCCAGTTCTTTGCCTAACGACTTGGTAAGACCAATCAAACCGGCCTTTGCCGCGCTATATGCAGGCGCATTCGGATTGCCCTCCTTGCCCGCAACGCTCGCGATATTCACGATGCGACCGTAGGCGGCTTTAATCATGTGCGGCACGATGGCACGGCACACGAGATACGGCGCAACGAGATCAACGTCGATCACTTTTCTGAAGTCGGCCGGCGTGTACTCCCACGTCTTCAAATTGGGCCCGGTGATGCCCGCGCTGTTGATCAGAATATCGATGCGGCTGAATGCCTCCAGCGTGCTCTGTGTCGCGGCAGTGACCGCGCCTTCCTGCGTCAGGTCAACGACGATACCCAGCGTGTTATTGCCTAATTTTCCGGCAGCCGATCTGGTCGTTTCAGGATCGATGTCCCAGATCGCGACCTTCGCACCGCTCGCGATAAAGCGCTCAGCGACCGCGTAGCCGATGCCGCGTGCGCCGCCCGTGATGACCGCGACGCGGCCCTTCAGATCAATTGCATTCATTGCGTCTCCTTGGTGTAATTGCGCCAATTATGCGGGTGTCACGTCGTCAGATTGCGATAATTTTTTCAGTATTTACGAGTGACGTGCGTTCGAGAACGCTTTTCAGATTGAGATCACCATGAAACCCATGCTCGTCTTCGCTGGACTGATCGTGGCCTTTGTCGCGTGGATATTTCTCCGCAGCATCAAGGCAAAGCGCGAGGACGAAGCGCGACGGTTATTCATCGAGAATTGCCCCGCAATTTCTTGCGCAGCACCGAGCCCTTAAAGCGCAATTTTTTTGGCTGGTGAAAACGGTCGCAGCGGCGGAACCGCTGCAGGTTTTCGCGTGTCGTCCACCGCCACCACCTTGATGCCGATCTCCATCGATGACGTGCCCGTGTAATTCACTCTGGCCAAAAAAATTGCCAACTCGCCCACATACTTTGGCTTCCGAAACCTCACCTGATCCACCGACATCGTCACCTCGTAGCTCGACGCATATCGGCTAGCGAGAGCATACGTCACCCGATCAAGAAACTTGAGAATCGTCCCACTATGCACGTTCCCCGCAAAGTTCGCCATGTCAGGTGTCATCCGCGCGGTCATGGTGAGTTGAGGTGAAGGCAGGCTCACAGCGCCGACGCGGTCGGCGGGATTGCCGCTAAGGATCACGCGGATGCCTTTTCGGGTTGCCGTTTCCGGTGCTGGTTTGGCAAGCCGTCACTGCTCTGGATTGCGGCTGACCGGAGCAGCCTTACCGCATCGACGAAACGATCAATTGATAGCGGTGATCGGCTCATCATTAACAATGTCGACGATCTGTTCTCCGGCGCGCCGACCCTCGTGAACCAATGAAAATTCGAGAAGCTGCATGCTAGATTCAGGTTTTTTTCTGGAATGTTGCGGTAGCTAAGGACGTCCGGCCCAATCTTTCGGCAGCGGTGCAGCCAGGCGCTCTCGAAGGCGGTGGATTACCCGTTTCGTCACCGTGTTGAGGTCGTAGACCAACGTGGCTCGTGCATGCGCACGACTTGCTATCGCCTGACATTCGGCGTCGTTGGCACGACACCAGTCGAGCTTTTCTGCCAGATCCGAACAGTCATTGGCGACTGGCACAAAGTGCTCCCATGGCGAAAACTGGTCACTGAAAAATGCAGTCCACGGCGATTCAACCGAGAGCACGGTGGCGCCACTCATCATCTTCCAGGCCCAGGCGCTCCAGGTGCGCGTGTAGCCGTCGACATCAACGATGTAGCGGTATCCGAGTTGCTCGGCGAGTGAAACTTTTTGGCCGAGCATGACGTCGGCGGCGAGGCCTTGATCCGCGACTGTCCTCTGCAACAGGCGGCGGGGATGCAGGGCCGCTTCGTCGGAAGGGCGGAAGAAGTTGACATTCTCGCCATGATCGCCAGCGGCGAGAATCGCTCGTGGTTTCCTGTTGTCCCAGGACACGAGATGTCGTCTCACCTCTGCGAAACGCTCGACGTAGTGATTTTGCTGCAGGTAGTGTGAGTCGGGCACCACGAACGCGCTGGGATCGTCGC
>JBBRVM010000533.1:0-2899 GCA_038246865.1 Burkholderiales bacterium | reverse complement strand
TAATTGGTGCTGACCCAGCCGCCGAGAAAAATTTGCGCTGCAAGGGTGATGACCGCGATCCAAACGAGCACTTTGACGCCCCCGGACACCATGATGGTCATCGCACGCGTCTCGCCAGCGCGGTGCCGCTCACGCATCCAGAACCAGATCAAGAGCGCAAACAGCAACATCCCACCCATCAAATGCGTGGTGACGATAATGGGCATGAGTTTCAGCGTGACCGTCCATTTGCCGAACAGGCCTTGCAGGCTCACAACAATCAACAGCAATAGCGGCCACACCACGCCCACGGTCGCCGAACCGAATTCATTTGCCGCTCGCAGCCATGATGAATTTCCATCGCGAAATTTGGCGATCAGCGCACGCACAAACATCACCAGAATCAGCACGCCGATGAACGACGCGACATAGCGATGGAGCATTTCTATCCACGCTTTGGCGTGGTTCACCGGACCGTGTGCGCCGCCCTGATCCACGATGGCCTGATTGATTTGTGCGCTTGCCTGCGCGGGCAGCAATTGGCCGTAGCAACCGGGCCAGTCAGGGCAGCCGAGGCCGCTGTCGGTCAGGCGCACGAAGGCGCCGAATGCGATCAAATCCAGCGTCAAAAATGCCGTGATCGCGACCAGCCGTCCCCAGCGCATCTTCAGTCCCAGGACAAGCCCGATCAACAAAAGAGCGACCCACACAATGGCGTTGATCGTCGAGAGGGAAAATTGCCAGAAAATCGGCGCTGAAGGATCAGGCATGAGGGAGCCCGCGGTTCAGGCGGGCGGAATGGGGGTACAACACTTCGATTTTAGGCAAATGACGAATAACCGCGTTTGCTGGCGGGTCACTTCGAATGGTAGACGCCCCTGCAAGCATGCGGTCGAACTACGAACCTCGCCGATCCAGACCTTCTCCCGAGTAATACGAACGTTTCGCGACATACATTGCTTCGTCGGCCGCACGCAGCGTCCGCTCCAGCTCACCCGCACGTTCGCACACGGCCGAACCCACCGACAACGACAGTCGCGGCCCCTGATAGAACTGGTTGTTCAATTCAACCACCATGCGAAGGCTTTCCTTGATCGTCGCCACCTCGGCGGCACCGTAACGCGGCAGCAGGCACACAAATTCGTCGCCGCCCACGCGTGCCGCCTGCAAATTTTCTCCCAACGCCTTCTTTAAGGCCTCGCCAGCTCGCCGCAACAGCGCGTCGCCAACGCTGTGACCGAACTCATCATTCACCCGCTTCAAGCCATTCAAATCAATCGACAACACGCCCACCGGGAACGGCCCGCGCCGGTTCAGACGGCTGATTTCATCGTCGTAGAAAGCGCGGTTGCGCAGCTTGGTCAGCGCGTCATGCTTCCCGAGGAATTCCAGATACGCCTCGGCCTTTTTGCGGGCGCTGATATCGGTAAGCGCCACTTGCACCCAGTCCCACGTCGCCTCACGCCCCGGCAACACCGCCCATTGCATATGCAGATGAATGGGTTCGCCACGCAGCGAATAGTTGAGCGTCTCCCGCGACTGAAACAGCGAACCATTCCAGCAATCGAGTAATTGCTCCGCAAACGAGCGCGACATTTCATCACGAAAAATCTCCGGCAGCCGCGCGAGTAATTCGTCTTTGCTGGCGGCTCCGAAGGGCGTCAGCGTTTGCCGGTTGACGTCGATCACCCGAATGCGCGCCATGCAGGACAGCACGAACTCTGGATGCACATCGCAAAAAGTGCGGAAGTCAGTAATGCCCTGTGCGCGAACATCGTCGAGCATGTCTTTCACTTCGCTGAAATCCTCAACCCACAGCGACTCCGGCGACAGATCGAACAGCGCACGGGCATAAGCCTCGTTCTCCGCCGCCAGCTTCTCTGCCCGCTTCTGCTCGGTGAAATCCTCAAGCGCCATCAGCATGCGATCCCACGGCCTGGCGACGCTTTCGAGACGATTCACGTTGAGGCGAATGTTCAGTGCCCGGCGATCCAGCGTGTAATTGATCGTCTCGGTCTGGTAGGCCGTCTCGCCCTTCCAGAGTTGGGAGATTTCAGCAATCGCGGCCAACGCGTCGCTGTTATCAAACAAAGCTTTACCCGCCGCCAGCAGCTCGCCCAGGCCTTTAGCGCCTTACAAATCCAGCGTGCGCTGATTGACTTTGAGCACTTTGATGCACGAAAAATACTCGGAAATGCCGGCTGGTCGCTCCGACAGGTGTTTGCCAATGTCGGTCACGCCCGCCATGCGCCACGACTGCAATAGCTCGTAAACCGCGCTGAAATCTTCAAGCCACAACGACACTGGGGCCAGGTCAAATAACGGGTCGGTAGCGTAGACATCCGTCGATACGGGCCAGGCGCTCATGATGGAATCCTTTTTCTGCACTGCGGATGATAGACAAGACGGGCAGCGTCGCCTCTTAGAATCACGTCATGCGTTTATTCCGTCTTGCCAGAATTGTCAGCGTTTTCCACCGATATGGACTCGACGAATTCGTACTGACCGATTCCCCCAATCCACTTCTGCGTGGCCTCGGCAAAGCGCTCGGCTCACGCAAACACGCCGCGCCGCGCGGTGAGCGCCTTCGTCTGGCGCTCGAATCACTCGGGCCGTGCTTCGTCAAGTTCGGGCAGGTACTCTCCACAAGGCCCGATTTAATCCCGCCGGACATTGCGAGCGAGCTGTCGTTGCTGCAGGATCGGGTACCGCCGTTTCCCGCAGAGCAAGTCAAGCTCGTGCTTGAAAAAGCCTACGGTCGACCGGTTGACCAGGTGTTCGCCAGCTTCGATTGGACGCCTGTTGCCAGCGCCAGCGTCGCGCAAGTACATTTCGGCGCGATTGCCCCGAAGGTCGGCGACACGTTTGAAAGCCGCGATGTCGCCATCAAAATACTGCGGCCGAATATCAAACCCGTCAT
>JBBRVM010000532.1:0-2899 GCA_038246865.1 Burkholderiales bacterium | reverse complement strand
CATGCGCGTGTTGCCGGTTTCGCCCACCGACATGCGCGAAATCTATGAAATCCTCACTGCGCTCGAATGCATGGCCGCCGAACTCGTTGCCCGCGCGCGACCCAGTGACGAGCAATTGCAGCCCCTGATTGATGCCACCAGCGCGAGGTCGCGTGCGCTGGAAGTCAACGATCTTGACGCGTGGGCGGCGGCCGATGAGGACTTTCATCGGATGCTGATTGAGCTTTCCGGCAATCGTCAGCTCGCCGACACCGTGCTCAATTACTGGGATCGCGCGCACCGGGCACGGATGTTTTCGCTACGTCTGCGGCCCGCGCCGGTGAACTCCACGCAGGAACATATGGCGATGCTTCAGCAGCTGCGCGAAGGCGACGCCGAGGGCGCATCACGCGTATTCCGTGCCCACCGCGAACGCGCCAGCGCAGAACTGCTCGCGATTTTTGAGCGTTTTCGCTTGCAGCAAATGTAGAGAGACATAACTCATGAAATCTACCTACAACATCGCGGTTTTGCCAGGCGACGGCATCGGAGTCGAGGTCACTCATGCCGCGCTAAAAGTGATCGACGCGTTGCAACCCGTATGCGGCATTCATCTGCAAACGCAAAGCTACGCCGCCGGTGCTCAACACTATCTCGACAGCGGCGATGCGCTGCCAAAGGCCACGCTCAAAGCCTGTGGCGAGGCCGATGCAATTCTGTTTGGTGCGATGGGCTTGCCGCATGTTCGCGGCAAAGACGGCACCGAAATCATCCCGCAGCTCGACATCCGGTTTCACTTCGATTTGTATGCCGGTGTGCGCCCCATTCGCACCTTTCCCGGCTTGCCGTCGCCGCTATCCAGCCCGAAAGCGGCCAATATTGATCTGGTGCTGGTGCGCGAATCGACCGAGGGACTTTTCTATGCACGCGGTCGTGGTGATCGACGCGGCGATGAGGAAGTGTTCGACACGCAACGCATCACACGCGTCGGCACCGAGCGTGTTTGCCACTTCGCCTTCAAACTGGCGGAACAGAGAAAACGCGAAGGCCGCAAAGGCACGGTCACCAATGTCGACAAGGCCAACGTCTTTGAATCTATGGCCTTCTGGCGCGAGGTGTTCGAGCGCGTGGCAAAAGGCTATCCCAAGATTCAATCGTCCAACGCGTATGTGGATGCGGTCGCGCTCAATCTGGTGTTGAAGCCTTGGGATTTTGATGTGATGGTGACCGAAAATATGTTCGGCGACATCCTGTCCGACTTAATCGCAGGACTCGTCGGCGGCATGGGCATGGCCCCCTCGGCAGACATTGGCGACAACCACGCTGTGTTTCAGCCCGCGCACGGCACCGCACCGGACATCGCGGGAAAGGGCATTGCCAACCCGACAGCCATGTTGCTCTCGGTCGTCATGATGCTCGACTGGCTGGCTGATCGGCACAACGACGCATCAATGCGCGTCGCGTCGCGCGCGTTGAAGCGCGCGGTGGAGCGTCCCTTTGCGCGAGGCGAAATACTCACTGCTGAATTCGGTGGCAGCGATGGCACCGACGCGGTGACCCGCAAAGTCATTGACGAACTGCGGGCGCTGTCGAAATGACCCAGCGACCAGACATGCGCGTTGCGGTCGTCGGAACCGGCTATTTCAGCCAGTTCCATATGCAAGGGTGGCAGCATGTCGTCGGCGCGAAAGTCATGACCGTGTGTGATCGCGACGGCTCGCGCGCAAGCGATGCGGCAGCGAAATATCACGTTGATTCGATCATGGCAGACATCGACTCGCTGATCGCGCGAGACGACATTGATGTGTTCGATGTCATCGTGCCACCCGCTGCGCAAAGCGAAGTTTTGAATCAGCTTTTGCCGCTCGGAAAACCGATCATTTGTCAGAAGCCTTTTGGCCGTGACTATGCTGAGGCGCTGGGCTTTGTGAAGACTGCCGAAGCGCACAAAACCCCACTCATCGTGCATGAGAACTTTCGCTTCATGCCATGGTTTCGCGAGGCGAAGCGATTGGTTGGCTCAGGCGCACTGGGTACGCTTCATGGCATCTGTTTTCGTCTGCGGCCCGGCGATGGCCGGGGCCCGAACGCCTACCTGGATCGTCAGCCGTACTTCCAGTCGATGCCGCGCTTGTTGGTGGTCGAGACAGCGATTCATTTGATCGACACGTTCCGCATGATTTGCGGTGAAGTGTGTTCGGTGTACGCGCAACTTCGACGCCTCAATCCGGTTATCGCCGGAGAAGACGCTGGCATCATCGTGTTTGACTTTGCCAGTGGCGCAGCCGGCGTTTTCGACGGCAATCGCCTGAACGACCATGTCGCCAGCAACACACGCACCACGATGGGTGAAATGTGGCTGGAGGGGAGCGCGGGCGTACTGCGACTCGACGGCGAAGCGCGTCTTTGGTTTAAGCCGCATCACGAGCCCGAACAAGAGCATCCGTATCAGCGGCACCTTGACAAAGGTTTTGGTGGTGGCGCATGCGGCGCTCTCCAACAACACGTAATCGATGCGCTGCAAGACGGCGACGCGCCGGAAAACACCGCTGCCGCCTACCTCACCAACTTACAAATCCAAGAAGCGATCTATCGCTCAAACGTCACCGGTCAACGCATCGTGCTCGATCAATTCGATCCGCTCGCTGCGTCATAAATTCACTCACAAGGAGATGTCATGAAATTCCCAACGAGAGCGCTATTCGCGGCAATTGCATTTGCAACAAGCTTCGCGGTCGGCGCGCAAACCACCCTCAAGTTCAGTCATACCGATCAGCAACAAGGCGCACGCCATGCCGCCGCATTGCAATTCGCCAAATCGGTGGAAGAGCTCACGCAGGGGCGCTACAAAGTGCAGGTTTATTGCTGTAGCCAACTCGGCAATGACCCCAAAAATATTGAACAGCTTGCACTCGGTGGT
>JBBRVM010000531.1:0-2903 GCA_038246865.1 Burkholderiales bacterium | reverse complement strand
GAATTTCCAGTGTTCAAAAAAATAGTTCTTGTAGTAGCGGCTTGCCGCGACCTTGCTCTAACCGCCCCCGATGGGTCGCCGCAAACCGCACCAACAGGGGCGTGCCTGTTACTTCGGACAGCGCGCGTAAATCAACAAACGAAAAACCAGTCGCAGGGCGAACTCGGGTTTTGCCATTCGCGCCACTTTGTGCGAATGCTTCGCCAACGCCGTCATAGCGCCCGCCTCGGGCGACTACGTGGGAGGTGTCAGCCAGATAGGCCACGAAAACCAGCCCGGTGTGATAGTCGAGCCCCGGCAAATCGGCGAGATCGAGTGAGCATTGCGCGCCGGCTTCGGTGATTGCGGTGGCGACGGCGTCGAGTTGATCGAGCGCGGCGGTGATCGTCGCGTTACGCGGCAGCGCGGCACGGGCGCGCTGCAACACCATTTTGGCGGGGCCGAAGAGGGTCGTCAGCGCTTCAAGCGAGCTGCGCGCTTCTATCGGCAACGATTTGATTTCGGCCAGAGCGCTGGTGCTTTTGCCGGCGAGAGCGGCATCGGCTGCCTGGGTTGCATTCGGCGACAGTTCGAAGTGTTGTGCCAGGGCTTTGAACACACCGACATGACCACAATCGAGCAACAAAGGCGCAGCGCCCGCAGCATGCGCCGACGAAATCATGAGCTTCACAATTTCCACGTCGCCGTTGACGGTGGCCGAGCCGAAAAGCTCCGCGCCGACCTGCGTTAATGCGCGGCTGGTGCCGATCGTCGCGTGCGTGCGCAGCACTTCACCGGCGTAGCAATAGCGGCGCTCTTCGTCGTCATCGTGATAGGTCGCGTCGATGCGCGCCACCTGCGGCGTAATGTCCGGGCGCACGCCGAGAACTTTGCCGGAGAGCGGATCGATCAGTTTGAACGTGTTGTGCTCAAGGTCCTGCCCGGTGCCGGTCAGGAGCGCCTCAAGATGCTCAATCAGCGGCGGATTGACCAGCGCATAGCCCGCAGCGGAAAACGCATCAAGCAGCGCACGGCGCGTTTGTTCCATGCGCGCAGCCTCTGGCGGCAGCACATCTTCAACGTAATCGGGGAGAACCCATTTGCGCATGGCGCGGGGGAGGCGGTCGGGCTTTCGGTGAGTTTTCGACGAAAGCAACAAACGCGGGAGTTATTGACAGCGAATTCTACTGAACCGACTGTGCGGGCCGTGAAGCATGGAGCGGGTCAGGCGGAAGGTTTTTATCAGCAACCTTTTGTTGAAACGTCCTTTGCATTGGGGCTAGACGCATGAAAGCGTCAATGTCGACTTCAGGAGAATTAGGCGATTAGCCCTATTGCAGCCGTCATTGCAGCCAAAAGTTGATAGCTTGCGCTGCTCTTCAAATCGAGCAATTTCACAACATTCGGCGGCAATGTCCAGATTCTCGTCGTGTTCGCGTTTCTACCGGCACACCCTCAGCAACCGACGGTAAACAACGAAGGAAGTCGCAATGAACGCACTCACTCTACCCCTGATCACTCAATTTGGCGGCGGCGACATGTCGGACATGGCAATCGCACAAAAACAGTCCAACGCGGCGTTCTTTTCAACCTCCAGTATTGCCGCGTTGCGCCGCTTCAATCGCGTGCTCTGCCGCGTCGCCCCCAGTGCGGCGGCGGTGTTTGCACGACGTCTGATCGGAACGCCACCGCGTCACGCGCCGCGCAAGTGGGAGGTTGAACTTATGGACGCCTCCGGGCGATCTGCCGTGACCGTTGGCAAACGCGAGATTCCGGTGGCGGTATGGGGGCAGGGCCCGACGGTGCTGCTGGTGCATTCATGGGGCGGACGCGGCACCCAGATGGGCCGGTTCGTCGAGCCGCTGACACACGCGGGATGTCGCGTCGTGAGCTTCGATTTGCCAGCGCATGGCAATGCGGGCAGGGGCGAAACCGACATGGTGGAATGCGCCGCAGCCGTCGCAGCGGTAGTCGAAGCCCAGCGCTTGCTCGGGCATGAGGTGAGTGCGGTGATTGCGCATTCGTTCGGCGTGATGACGGCGCTGTTGGCGAGTCGCGAGCACGGGTTCGCGATTCCCAAACTGGTCAGCATCGGCGCCTTTGAAAGCTGCCGCTGGTTCATTGACGCTGCCAAAGCGCACCTTGAATTAAGCGATGAAGTGGCGCAGCGCATCCGCGACAACTTCGAAGCGCGACATGGTCATCGGATCACCTGGGACAAACTCTCGGTGGTGGAAATGTTGCGATCTTCGCAGGCAAAAGCGTTGGTCATTCATGATCGCTTTGATCGTGAAATTCCGTACGAACATTCCTATTCGCTGCGTCGTGTCGGCCAGCCGGTTGACCACTTCCCGACGGTTGGTCTCGGCCATCGCCGCATCCTGAGTGACGCCGCTGTCATAGCGCGCAGCGTGGCGTACTTGTCGTGAGCATCGCCCGTCCACATAACAACGCACATCAACATCCAATGCGATCTCAGCATGGACGCTGTTGACGGCCTGCGCACTGCCATGCACACTTGTGTCAATTCGCGTGGTTTTTACCCCGGTCGGGTAACGATGCAACGTGATGCTTTTTCGCAAAGTAGTCATCGCATGCCCAATAGCGCGCCACTCTCGCCCACTGCCGTATCGCCGTCGTCGTCGGTCACGCAGGTGATCAAGGACTCGCAATCAAACGTGCCAAAAGCGGTCAACCGTCTGTTCGATCTTTTGTACAACGACCTGCACCGCGTGGCGCGCAACCGCGTGCATACCGACGGTCGTCGCAACGAGCTTTCAGCTACGGTGATCCTGCACGAAACCTATGAGCGACTGGTCAAGTTAGACGAGCTGAAGGTTTCGGATCGCAAACAATTTTTCACTTACGCCGCCGCGGTCATGCGCTCGGTCGTGGTCGACATGGCGCGCGCGCGGCTGACGGCT
>JBBRVM010000530.1:0-2929 GCA_038246865.1 Burkholderiales bacterium | reverse complement strand
CCGATGTTTGCGCGCAAACTCAGCCACTGCGCTCAGATCAACCAGCTTGAGCGTGGGATTGGTCGGCGTTTCGACCCAGATCATCCGCGTCTTTGGGGTCAGCGCGGCTTCCAACGCGGCTTGCTCGTTGAGATCGACAAAGCTGAAGCCAAGGCCAGCTGAACGCTTGCGCACGCGCTCAAACAAACGGTAAGTGCCGCCATAAAGATCATCCATGGCAATGACGTGATCACCGCTATCGAGCAGATCAAGCACGGTCGCCGCGGCGGCTAAACCCGATGCAAATGCATAGCCTTGTGTGCCCTGCTCAAGGGATGCAACGCAGGCCTCATAGGCCATGCGCGTTGGATTCTGGGTGCGTGAATACTCAAAGCCCTGGTGCACGCCCGGGCTCGACTGCACGTAAGTCGATGTCGCATAAATCGGCGTCATAATCGCGCCGGTGGACGGGTCGGGGGTTTGGCCTGCGTGGATCGCGCGCGTGGCGAATCCAAGATGCTCAACGGAATCAGTCATGGCTTGCACTCGCGAAAAGTGCGAAGCATAGCCAAGATGGCGAACGAGCGCTCGGCGGCTATTTACATGGCCGTTCGAACACCAAAAAAAAACGCCAAGCGGAACGCTTGGCGCCTAAAGTACCCGTCAGACTCGACTATTCTTCGAGCTCGGTAAAGCTGATCTTCTTGACGTTGTTTTGCGATGCCAGCGTCAACACATCGGTAATTCGCTGGTAGACCACTTCATCAGCACCGCGAAGCTGCACCACATCCTGCAGTTTATCCTCGTCTTGTCCGATCTCAACGAACTTTTGCTCAAGCTCCACGGCGGTCACGGGCAACTCGTTCATGATCAAAGCACCGTTCGCCTCCACGCGAATTTTGATAATCTCGGGCACCTGCTCCACGATTTGGTCGGTCTTTTGAGGCAGGTCCACGCGCACGCGGTGCGCCAAAATGGGCGCGGTCAACATAAAGATGATCAACAGAACCAACATCACGTCGATCAAGGGGGTTGTGTTGATGTCGGCCATCGGCCCGCTACCACCACCAGTGCTAAATGCCATGCTGCAATCCTCGTCTATGAACGGCCAGGCGTCGTAATGAAGCCCAGTTTAACGATACCTTGGCGTTTTGCCAGCACCATCAATTCCCGCACCCGGCCATACGGCAGCTGTTTCGCTGCGCGAATTTGGATTTCCGGCTGCGGAGTGTTTTGCTCCAGCGCCTTTCGCACTTCAATCGCAAACTGATACTCAACCTGCGCCGAAGTAACCTCAACGTCATTCCAATAGATTTTCCCGTCTTCGGGAATCGCAATGGTGATGGTGTTGGGCTTTTCTTCGTTGGGCTGGTTGGCATTATTGGGCAACGGAACTTGGATTTTGTGCGCCATCAGCGGTGCTGTGATCATAAAAATGATCAACAGCACCAGCATGACATCAATCAATGGCGTCGTGTTAATCGTCGCCATTACACTGTCGTTTCCGCCACCGCCTGAACTGAAGGACATGGGTCAAAACTCCGTAGGGTGAGTTACTTCTTCACGACAGCGGGGCGTGCTGCCGCTGGGCCACCGCCTTCGATGCGCGCGCCAGTGGCAAAATAGTCGTGTAGATCGTTCGCAAAGTCATCAAAGTCGGACAAGATTTTTTTGTTGCCGCGAACGAAGAAGTTGTAGGCAATAACGGCAGGAATGGCGACGAACAAGCCAAGCGCGGTCATGATCAAGGCCTCGCCCACGGGACCGGCAACCGCATCCATCGATGCTTGCCCCGTACTCGCGATGCGCAGCAGGGCGTGATAGATGCCCCACACCGTACCCAGCAAGCCAACAAACGGCGCGGTCGAACCCACGCTCGCAAGCCAGGTCAGGCCTGGTTCCAAACGCGAGCTTTCGCGGGTCACGGCCTGACGCAAAGCGCGGTCGATAAACTCGCTGCGGTTGAGTGCTTCAACCAGGCTCGATCCTTCGCTGCGCTGATGGTGCGCCACCGCGTTGACGCAATCAATCGCAATCTTTGAAAACGGCTCGCCGCGTGCCTCTTTTTGCATCGAGTCAATCGACGCCTGTAAGCCCGTTGAGTTCCAGAACGCTTTAATGACGCGATTGGCGCGCGAACGAATCATCGAATTGCGCAGGGAGTTGATCACAATGAAGTAAACCGACACGGTGGACATCACGATCAAAGTAATGAAGACCGTATAGCCGACAAAGTCGAAATTCTGAATCATATGGGAAAAACCCATCTGGCTCATCGCAGCAGCGTTGTCCGCTTTGGTGCCGGCAAGCGCACCGGCCGATACGCCGAGGCTTGGGTCGATGATAGATGGATCCATACCAGGGACGGCGACGGATGGATCAACCGGGATGGCGCTTGGGTCTGTAGGCGCAAGTGCAGCCGCGTCAACAGGAGCCGCACCAGCGGCGTTTGGGTCAGTAGGTACGTTTGGATCTTGCAGCATTGGTGCTTCCCTCGGTTACTCTGCGTTAAGGCGAAAAGTGAATGGAACGCGTACCCAGCCTTCGGTCTTTTGACCGTCTTTCATGGCGGGGTTAAAATCCCAGGTTTGAACGGCCGCAATGGCCGCTTGGTCTAGCAGTGAACTTCTTGATGATTTGGCGATTTCAACTTTTTTAACTTTTCCGTCGCTCCCGACCAAAACCAGCAGTTCAACATCACCTTCAATACCTCGGCGCTGTGCGTTCAGAGGATACTTCGGCGGCTTGAGCTGCCGCAACGATATGTCGAATGTTGCCTCAATCGACGTGCCTTGGCGCTCGCCCGTGGTGATTGGCGGTGGACCTGTGCGCACGCTTTGTGTTCCAACCAAAGACTGTTCACTGGTCACAATTGGCGGCGGTGGCAGCGCTGGCGGCGCAATTTGCGGACGCAACACCAGAACCTTGACGTCTCGGGGCTTCTCCAGCT
>JBBRVM010000529.1:0-2932 GCA_038246865.1 Burkholderiales bacterium | reverse complement strand
GGGATCAGACAAACGCTGGGGTAGTCTTTTGTCAGGTCAGGCAAATCAAGTGGCAGCCCGGCTCCCACAACAATGGCGTCAATTCCGCATTCAAGAGCGGTTCGCACTGAGGATGCATATTCGCTCACTGCACGCATTACGTTAACTGCGAGCAAGCCGCGCCCTTCCGACAAAGCCCTCGCGCTGTGAATCTCCCGCGCGAGCGCTTCCAGATTCGCGTGATCGATAATGAGTTTTGACTCTGCAGCGATCGGCAGCGATGCCGTTCGCGCCAGTAAATCAGGGTGATGGTGACGCAAATCTACCGACGCAATCGTTCCCATCGCCCCCAGTGAAGCGACCGTTCCCGCCAATTGATGAGCCGATACGCCAACTCCCATGCCGCCCTGAACGATGGGCAGCAACGCACGGCGATGCAGCATGAGCGGACGCAAGCCGCTGTGCTCTGCGAGCGCTGCGAGATGCGACCACTGTGCGTTCGCTCCACCACTTGAAGACTGACGGGGCGGCATGTCGTTCTGCCTTGATTCCTGCATCGGAGGGGCGTGAATGGATGAGCACATAGATATCGATAGCCTTGCTAGACGTTGTCAGGCGCAAGCGCATCTTCATGATGCGCGTACGGCCCGGTTCCGCTATGACCCGCCTTCGAGGACGGCACGAACGATCCGCTCCTGACATCGAAGACATGAACCTCGCCATCTTCGATGACGTAGTGCCAGCCGTGCAGCGCCAATCGCTTGGCCTCAACGCGCTCGCGAACCATCGGATAGGCCATCAACCGTTCAAGCTGCAGCACCACCGCGCGTTGCTCGGTGCGTCGAAGCGCTTCCTCAGTGACGCGAACCGGCAATGCGGCTTCGCGGCCCAGCTCAAGCCAGACGGCGAGATTGTGGGCTCCTGCTGGCACTTCTTCATAGAGCGCACGAATGCCGCCACAGTGCGTATGTCCGCAGACAATGATGTGCGAAACGTCTAGATTTAATACTGCGAATTCGATGGCTGCAGCAGTTCCGTGATAGCCCGCCGAGCCGTCATACGGCGGTACGAACGCGCCCACGTTGCGCACGATGAACAGCTCGCCCGGCCCGGTGCCGGTCAGAAGATAGGGCACGATGCGCGAATCCGAACAGCCGATGAACAGGATCGTCGGATGCTGACCGTCCTTCACGAGCGTTTTGAACTGATCCTCAACGCCGGGGAAATAGTCGTCGTGAAAGCGGCGCAACCGCTGCAACAACTCGTCTGGCTGGTCACTCATGATTCAGCTTTGCGATTACCCATAAGCATTGAGGTGCGCGTCAACCCTCGCCTACTGCACGAGCGGCGAATCAGCCGCATCAAGTTCCACGCCAACGATGTGTGCGCTGCCAGCGACTAGCTGCAGATACTGCCGCAAGGCTGTCACGTAGGTCTGCTGCTGCAAAACCTGCGACACCGCGCCACGGACAGCCTCAAATTCAGGCATTTCGCCCGGCTTCCGTTCGATGACTTCCACGACGTGCAAACCAAAACGACTGTGAACCAGTCGTGGCAATACGCCAACTTCGGTGCGGCCAAACACTTCACGGGCAAACTCGGGCGCACATTCGCTTGCTGTCAACCAGCCAAGGTCGCCGCCATCAGTCGCGCTGGGGCAGTTGCTGAGTTCCCTGGCCAGCGCAGCGAAGCGATCTACTGACTTGTCGTCGCGACACCGTGCGTCGAGGAGCGCGGCTTCCGCACGATTGCGAAGCCGGACGACGTCCATTCCAGGAGTGACCGCAAACAGGATGTGGCGTGCTCTAACCTCTTCACCGTTTTGAAAACGAGACGGGTTCGCCGTGAAAAAACGACGGCTAGTTGCTTCATCCGGCGCTGGGACTACCAGCACTGATTCAAGTATTTTTTCAATCGCCTGGGTTGCGGCTTCACTCTGAATGCCATCGTCGGTAGCGATATCCTCCTTTGCCAGCAGCCCAGCGCTTACCGCCTCCTGCCGTAGCAATTCACCATAGGCGCGCTGCCGAAGCGTGTTGTCATCGGGCCGATCTCCCGGTGCGTGCAGAGCAATGCCATTGACACTCGCCTGTACGCCGTGACCGGCTGACGCTACAGTTGGGCTGGCCAATGTAGCAGCGCTGAAGTCATACTTTTGTGCAATCTGCTTTGGCTGTGTAGCAACTGAATCAACTGGCTTCGCGGCTTCTGCCGTTACTGTGCCTGAGCATCCACACTGCCCTGATCCCGATCCGCATCCGCCGCTAGTTCCGTCTTGCATGAGATTTTCCTTGTGCGAGTAATTTGTTGAAAGTTTGTATCTTGCGTCACGCCAGGTTCACCGGCTCGCCGCGCCGGTTAAAGGGCAACATGCCATCGAGGCGACCGGCTTTGATCGAATCCACCATTTGCTGCAAAGGGGCTTGCGCATCCAGCGGGGTCGGCATCTTGCCGCCACGGCCCGACAATGCGGTCGTAAACACAATCGCCCACGGCGGGCCAGCCTCGGCTGCCTCAGCCACCAGCGCATCAAAATGCTCGATCTCGTCAATGGCTTTGTCCACGCACATCAAGGGCGCGAGTTCACCGCCGTCGCCGTTGGCAAATTGCGCACGTTGCTCGGCGCTTGCTGCTGAGGGCAATTCGGCTCCGGCAAAAACGAAAAGCAGGCGCTGCGGTTCAGGTTGGCTCTTTGCTGCGCTAAGCAAATCGGAAAAACAGGTGATATTCATTGATGCTTCAGAAGCTCTCAGTTGCGGGTCGGTGGTGTGTTGTGGCCAGGCGGAAGATTCAATCGCCGTGAGCGCGCCACCTGATAGGGGCGGAACAGGTACATGACAGACGCAAAACCACTCCACACGTGCACCAGTCGGCTGAACGGGAACAGCAGGAAGATGGTCATACCGAACACGATGTGGAACAGGTAGGGCCACGACAGCGTGGCTAGCACGGT
>JBBRVM010000528.1:0-2934 GCA_038246865.1 Burkholderiales bacterium | reverse complement strand
GCCGATACCGCCGGCTAACAGCGCTTCAGCCAGCGGCACCGCGTCCTCCACATGGTCAATAACGGCGACGGGCACAAAACCCAGTTTGCGCAGAGTGAGATTCAAGTCCATGAGTTTAATTTCCAAAAATAGAAGCGCCGCAATCGGCATCCGACACATTTTCGCGGAATGCACCGAACAACTCGCGCCCCCATCCCGATTTTGCCGCAGGCGTCGGCGCGTTGCTGCGCGCCGCAAGCGTTGCGTCATCGACATGCAAATGCAGCGTTCCCGAATCGCAATCCACGGTCACGATATCGCCATCCTGGACCCGCGCCAAAGCGCCGCCCGCTGCGGCTTCCGGCGTGACATGAATGGCGGCAGGCACGCGGCCCGACGCGCCGGACATGCGGCCATCGGTCACCAGTGCGACCTTGAGTCCCCGATCAAGCAACACGGACAACGCCGGTGTCAGTTGATGTAATTCCGGCATGCCGCAGGCCCGTGGTCCCTGATTACGAACGATCACCACGCTGTCGGTGACGAAGCGATTGGCTTTGAATGCGGTAATTACATCGGCTTGCGCGTCGAACACATGCGCGGGCGCAGTGATCACGCGATGCTCAGGCGAGACTGCTGAAATTTTGAGAATTGCCTGACCGAGATTGCCTTCTAGGAGGCGCAGCCCGCCCTCTGCACTGAACGATTCGGCGAAGGGGCGCAACACGGTGAGGTCTTCTGAGGCAGCGACTGCGGGCGTGTAGGTGAGCTTCTTCGTCTCAACGCTCAAGGCCTGCGTGTACTGCGACAAACCGCGCCCCATCACGGTGTCAACATCGTCGTGCATATGCCCCGCATCGAGCAGTTCACGCAGCAAAAATGCCGTCCCGCCGACGCGATTGAATTCATTCACATCGGCTTCGCCATTCGGGTAGAGCCGCGTTAAGAGTGGCGTCACGCGAGACAGCGAGTCAATGTCCTGCCACGTCATTTCAAAACCCGCTGCGCGCGCGATTGCCACCCAGTGCATCGTGTGATTGGTCGAACCACCCGTGGCTAGCAGCGCGATGATTGCGTTAACCAGTACCCGCTCGTTGACCCATTCGCCGATGCCTTGCGGCACCTTCGTCAGAGCCGCGATGCGTGCACTGGCGGCGCGCGTGAGTAACCTCCTTCGCGGGTCATTGGGTTGCACAAACGCCGCGCCGGGAATCATCAAACCCATTGCTTCAAGCAGCATCTGGTTGCTGTTCGCGGTGCCGTAAAACGTGCAGGTGCCCTCCGTGTGATATGCCGCCATCTCGGCTTCGAGCAGCTTGTCCGGCGCAACTTTTCCTTCCGCGTGCTGCTTGCGGATGTTGGCCTTTTCTTTATTCGACAGACCACTCGGCATCGGTCCCGCAGGCACAAAAATCGTCGGTAAATGGCCGAACGAAAGTGCGCCGATCAGTAAGCCCGGCACGATCTTGTCGCACACGCCGAGCATCATCGCGCCGTCGTACAGGTCATGCGTCAGCGCAATCGCGGTGGACATCGCTATTACGTCGCGTGAAAACAGCGACAGCTCCATGCCCGGCTGGCCCTGCGTTACGCCGTCGCACATCGCCGGTACGCCGCCCGCAAATTGCGCCACGGCGGCATGCTTGCGAATTTCATCCTTGATGATCGCCGGGTAGTCGTGCAAGGGTTGATGCGCAGAGAGCAAATCGTTGTAGGCCGATACGATGCCGATCATCGGCACCGGCTCGCTGACCACGCGAAGCTTGTCGCCGTTGGGTAGCGCGGCGAAGCCATGTGCGAGATTAGCGGCGCTTAGTCGCTTGCGTGCCAGGCGATTCGCCCGTTGCATTTCAACGGTCGCGAGATACGCGGCGCGGCGTTCAAGGCTGCGCAATCTAATGGCTTCCGTAACGGCGTGAACAGTGGCGTTGAGAGGGGATTGAGGTTTCGGCATAGTTCATGTAGTTTTATATCGGAGTAAAACTACATGCAACAACGGGTGATCAAAGTGTGACTCGCGTCTACAATTTGCAACTTGGAAGCGTGGCCGAGCGGTTGAAGGCACCGGTCTTGAAAACCGGCGACGGGGCAACCCGTTCGTGAGTTCGAATCTCACCGCTTCCGCCAAATTTAGTACTCGCCGAGCAACACCTTTTCGTTGAAACGACCACTCAACACGGGCTCGCGATGTATTTTCATGAACGTTGACTTAAGCGCTTTCGCGGGCTTGGCCCCAGTTCGTGTTTGAATTGATGCGAAAGCTGATCGCCCGGATCGGCCGTCGTTGAGATTTGCGACGGGTGTTAGTGAGTTGACGAGAGTGTCGACTTACTGCATAATTCTAGGTTCCTCCGAGTGGAGAGGTGGCCGAGTGGTTAATGGCAGCAGACTGTAAATCTGCCCTCTTAGAGTACGCTGGTTCGAATCCAGCCCTCTCCACCAAATCAACCCTGACCAGGTTGAGAGAAAAGAAGCGTCCTTTCCGCCAGCGCGCCTGTGTGGGTTTTCGCAAAACAGTGCGTGTTTCGGTGTTGGGTAGTTAGTTAGCCCTGCGGGTGTAGCTCAATGGTAGAGCTGAAGCCTTCCAAGCTTATGACGAGGGTTCGATTCCCTTCACCCGCTCCAAACGCCGCCGAGTTCCGGGCCTTTGTGGTTCGACGTTTGCGATTTTCCGCCCCATGGTTCTTCATAGGCGCTTGAAAATTCCAAACATCCGCCCATGTAGCTCAGTGGTAGAGCACTCCCTTGGTAAGGGAGAGGTCGTGCGTTCGATCCGCATCATGGGCACCAGCAACATCAGCATTCTTTGAAACAGACCTCAAAAGGGTAGCGATCATGGCAAAAAGCAAGTTTGAGCGAACGAAGCCTCACGTAAACGTGGGCACGATTGGCCACGTTGATCACGGCAAGACCACCTTGACCGCAGCGATCACGACTGTGCTCGCCCGCAAGTTT
>JBBRVM010000527.1:0-2935 GCA_038246865.1 Burkholderiales bacterium | reverse complement strand
GTCAAGTTGCAGCTCAGCCCCGACGCGAGAAAAGCCGCAGCCGCCAATTCCGGCAGCACTGCCGTGTTCCTGATCGTGCGCGCCGCAGGCGTCGATCGTGGGCCACCGCTCGCTGCAAAGAAGATTGCGCTGGCCCAAATCGACCAGCCGATCATTTTGACGGCAGCGGACGCGATGATCGGTGGCGCGGGCCTCAAAGCGGGCGCGGACGTTGCGATTCAGGCGCGGCTGTCGCTCAGCGGTCAGCCCGCCGCGCAGCCTGGCGACTGGCAGAGCGGGAAAGCGACGCTCAAATTGCCATCGGGCGTGGTGTCGCTCGTGCTCGATCAGGCGAATTAGCACGAGTAGCTTTCTCTTGAAATGACGCCTGC
Source organism: Burkholderiales bacterium (assembly GCA_038246865.1). Taxonomy (GTDB): domain Bacteria; phylum Pseudomonadota; class Gammaproteobacteria; order Burkholderiales; family Casimicrobiaceae; genus Casimicrobium. The sequence continues at coordinate 2,564 of JBBRVM010000527.1, read as the reverse complement.
TATGGGGCTAAAGCGCAAAAATCGCTAGAGTCGACTAACGTTGATTTATCGCCCCAGCCCCTATAAACCGGTCATTTCAGAGAAAAGCTGATTTTCTTTCCGCACCAATTCCGAGCAAACGACAAGAAGCACACATTTGGTGCAAACACTGATCGATGTTCAATTGGCACCAAAAACGCGCGCAAATCCGCTGCAACAGGAAAATCACGGCGCAAAAGCGCCGCTTATGCCCCTCATCAGCCCATACGTGCCTTGCCGAAACGCCCGCACGGAAAGCTTTTCGAACGCACGCAATCGCTTGTCAGCGTCTAGGATTAGCATTGCATCCGCAGCTTCCGCTTGATGGCATGTTTTCTGCATCTTGCGGCGCATCCAGCGACTAAATCCATGATCTAGTCATTGTCGAATTTGCCCAGATAACCCACCTTTCAGCACCAGGAGACACTGCATGGCCACAGGCGCCGACGTACTCAAGAGAATTAAAGACGAAGAGATCAAATTCGTTGACCTCCGCTTCACCGATTTCCGCGGTAAAGAGCAGCACGTTCAAGTTCCGGAAGATCATTTCGATGCGGCCAAATTCACCGAAGGCCACGCCTTCGACGGTTCGTCCATCGCCGGCTGGAAGGGCATTGAAGCCTCCGACATGCTGCTAATGCCGGATCCGAACACGGCGGTGATCGATCCGTTTATCGAAGAGACGACGCTCAACATCACCTGCGACGTGATTGAGCCGTCCACCGGCAAGGGCTACGACCGCGATCCGCGCTCGCTCGCCTGGCGGGCTGAGGCGTACCTCAAAGCCAGCGGCATCGGCGACGTTGCCTACTTCGGTCCCGAGCCAGAATTCTTCATTTTCGACTCGGTTGAGTGGAAAACGGATATGTCCGGTTCGTACTCAAAAATATACTCGGAAGAAGCCGCGTGGGAATCCGACGCCAAGCACGAAGGTGGCAACAAAGGCCATCGACCAACGGTTAAAGGCGGCTACTTCCCGGTGCCACCGGTCGACCAGTTGCAAGACATTCGTAACGCGATGGTGCTCGCCGCCAAAGAAATGGGCGTTCCGGTTGAAGTGTTTCACCACGAAGTGGCGAACGCCGGTCAATGCGAAATCGGCACCCGTTTCAGCTCGCTGGTACAGCGCGCTGACTGGACGCAGCTATTGAAATACGCCGTGTGGAACACTGCCGCGCTTTACGGCAAAACGGCGACCTTCATGCCGAAGCCTATCGTCGGCGACAACGGCTCCGGCATGCACGTTCACCAGTCGATCTGGAAAGACGGTAAAAACCTGTTCGCGGGCAATGGCTACGCGGGATTGTCGGAAATGGCGCTGTACTATATCGGCGGCATTATCAAGCACGCGCGTGCCTTGAACGCGATCACCAACCCCGGCACCAACAGCTACAAGCGTCTGGTTCCACACTTCGAAGCCCCGGTCAAACTGGCTTACTCGGCGCGTAACCGCTCCGCTTCGATCCGTATTCCTTACGTGCAGTCCGACAAGGCTCGCCGTATCGAAGTGCGCTTCCCGGATCCGTTGGCGAACAGCTACCTCGCGTTCTCGGCCATGTTGATGGCCGGTATGGACGGCATCCAGAATAAGATCCATCCAGGCGAGCCGTCAGATAAAAACCTCTACGACCTGTCGCCAGAGGAAGATGCCAAGATCCCGACCGTATGCTCGTCACTCGATCAGGCGCTGGAATATCTGGACAAAGACCGCGAGTTCCTGACCCGTGGCGGCGTATTCAGTGACGACATGATCGACGCGTATATCGCGCTCAAAATGGAAGAAGTGACGCGTTTCCGCGCCACGACGCACCCGATTGAGTTCGACATGTATTACAGCCTGTAAAAAGGCAAAATCATCGAGCGCTGAAACCTTTCGGCGCGAGATGACTCATAAAGAGGCAGCTTCGGCTGCCTTTTTTACTTATGTATTGCTGTAACCCTCTGTTTTGACTACACTTTATTTCATGAAGCCCACCGTTTCAATCGCCCTCGTCTCGCTAGCGCTTGCGTTTGCCGCTTCTGCGCAGGGTGAGATTTACAAATACGTCGACCCCGCGACCGGCGCGGTGGAGTACACCAATCAGCCGAAAAAGGGCGCGGTACGCATGAACTCCGGAGACACGCTTTCGGAAATGGGCACGGGCAATAAAGCAGCAAAAGCCAAGAACGGCTCAAATTTGTCAGGCACATCCACTGTGAATGGACGCACCGTCAACACGAGCGCCAACGCAAGTGCTGGAACCGCTGCCGCCTCCGTCGACAGCGGTACGCAAAAGACCCGTGACGGCACGCGCCGTCAGGTGCTTGTCGACGAACTCGCCTCCGAAGAAAAACTGCTCAACGAAGCGCGTAGCAGTTTCAACGACGGCAAACCGCTGCCAATGGCGGACGAAGGCTTCGGCTCGCCCAAGTACATTGACCGCGTCAAGCAGCTCGAAAAAACCTTGCGTGTTCATGGTCGCAACGTAGTGGCACTCAAGCAGGAATTGGCGAACCTGAAACTGTAGGTTCGCGCCTGTTCGCGACCTCACCCCTCCGGCACTTCG
>JBBRVM010000526.1:0-2940 GCA_038246865.1 Burkholderiales bacterium | reverse complement strand
CATCACCAGCATCAACATCGAGAACGTGAACAGCGAGATGTAGCTGAAGAAGCGCTGGTAGCCGGGGTCTTCCTCCATATAGCCGATGGTGTAGATGTGCACCATGAGCGAAACAGACGTGACAACCAGCATCATCGTCACGGTCAAAGTGTCGATCAGGAAGCCGATCTCAAAACGAATACCGCCGGACACCATCCATGTGTAGAGCGGGCCGTTAAACGTGTTGCCTTTGAGCACGTCTGCGAACACGACGCACGAAGCGATGAACGAGATCAGCACGCCGAGAATCGTGACCCAATGCGCGCCCTTGCGGCCGATCTGTTTTCCGAACAGGCCCGCGAGGATCGCGCCAATCAGTGGCGCAAACGGGACGATAAGATAGGAGAGTTTCATTGCGCTCGCTTATCCCTTCAGCTTGCCGATTTGGTTCACGTCAATCGAACCCACATTGCGGAACAGCACGACGAGAATAGCGAGGCCGATTGCCGATTCCGCAGCCGCTACGGTCAGGATGAAAAAGACGAAAACCTGACCGCTTAAATCGCCGAGATAGCTCGAGAACGCGATGAAATTGAGGTTAACGGCCAGCAGCATCAACTCAATCGCCATGAGCAGAATGATTACGTTGCGACGGTTCAGGAAAATGCCAATGATGCTGATGGTGAACAGCGCGGCGGCGACGAACAGATAACTGTCGAGAGTAGGAACGGGCAACATTTATTTCTTCGCGTCCACGGTGACGACGGCCGCCGCAACAGGCGTTTCGGCTGACGTTGGCTTTTCGCTGGGCATTTTGAGAACGCGCAGACGATCATTGCGCTTGACCAACACTTGCTCACCCGGATTCTGGTAGCGGGTTTCCCGACGGTCACGCAGAGTCAGGGCGATGGCAGCCACGATGGCCACCAGCAGTAAAACGCCTGCAATTTCGACGGCGTAGATGTACTTGGTGAAAAGCTCGATGCCAAGGGCTTTGGTATTACTACCATCCAGCAGGATTGCGTTCGTAGTGCCAGTTGGCCCGGATTGCTTCTTGAACGACAGGCTCAGCACCAGAATCATTTCAATGAAAATGGCCGCACCGACTAGCAATCCAACGGGCAAGTAGCTGCGGAATTGCGTACGCAATTCCTCGAAATTGATGTCGAGCATCATCACGACAAACAGGAACAGAACCATGACGGCTCCGACGTAGACGAGCACCAGAGCGATCGCGAGGAATTCCGCTTTCAGCAGCATCCACAGCGCAGACGCCGAGAAGAATGCGAGCACCAGAAAAAGCGCGGCATGCACGGGGTTTTTAACGCTGATGACGCGGCTCGCGGAGAGCAGGAGCACTCCGGAGAATACGTAGAAGACGAGTGTGGCTAGATCAGGCATAGCTCAGTTGCGAAAGTGGAATCGCGAGACTTGATTTGTCTCCCCTGCGAAGTAGGGGAGATGTCGGCGGCGGCCGACAGAGGGGTTGCCGCGAAAAATCCCGCGTTGCTGGGCCAGTACGCGACCCCTCCGGCGCTACGCGCCACCTCCCCTACTGCGCAGGGGAGGCACACACCGTCAAGCGCTTCGCTCATCTAAACCTCGCATCTGCAGCTCGGTCAGCCGCAATTTGTTTTTCGTATCGGTCACCAACAGCGAGCAGCATCTCTTTGGTGTAGTACAAGTCACCGCGCTTCTCACCGTGATACTCGAGGATGCGTGTTTCGACGATGGAATCCACCGGGCAGCTCTCTTCGCAGAAACCGCAGAAGATGCACTTTGTGAGATCAATGTCGTAGCGCGTGGTGCGACGCGACCCGTCGTCGCGCACGGTCGATTCAATGGTGATTGCCATTGCGGGACACACGGCCTCGCACAGCTTGCAAGCGATGCAGCGCTCTTCGCCGTTTTCGTAGCGCCGAAGCGCATGAAGGCCGCGAAAGCGCGGGCTCTGCGGAGTTTTTTCTTCGGGGAACTGCACGGTGATTTTGCGTGCGAACAGATACCGCCCTGTGAGCGATAGGCCCTTGAGCAGCTCCCACAACAGGAACGTCGAGAAAAAATGCTTAACTGAGGCGACCATAATCATTACCCCTTAGTGAAACGCTGCGGCCCACGGCGTCTGCATAATGATCGCAAGGAACACAATGTAGGCGAGCGTGACGGGGATGAAAATTTTCCAGCCCAGGCGCATGATCTGGTCATAGCGATAGCGCGGGAACGAAGCGCGAATCCACAGGAAGAAGAACAGAACGAAGAAGACTTTGGCACCGAGCCAGAAGAAGCCATCGGCGAACGGCTTCACGCCGAACACAAACAGCTCGTTGGTAATCGGCAATGGCGATAACCAGCCGCCAAGGAAAAGCACAGCTACGAGCGTGGCGATGAGGATCATGTTGGCGTATTCCGCCAGGAAGAAGATCGCGAACGTCACGCCGGAATATTCAACGTGAAAGCCCGCCACGATTTCCGATTCGCCCTCGGCGACGTCGAACGGGTGGCGATTGGTTTCGGCGACGCCCGAGATGAAATACACGATGAATAACGGGAACAGCGGAATGAAATACCACTGGTGCACACCGCCCTGTTGCGCGTTGACGATGTCGCTCAGGTTCAAACTGTTTGCCGCCATCAGCACGCCGACCAACGCGAAACCCATCGCGATTTCATACGACACGATTTGTGCCGCGGAACGCATGCAGCCGATGAACGCGTATTTCGAATTTGACGCCCAGCCCGCGAGGATCACGCCATAAACGCCAACCGATGTCAGCGCGAGGATATAGAGTAAACCGGCGTTAACGTTCGCCAGAACCAGCGTCGGGTCGAACGGAATTACCGCCCACGCAGCTAGCGCCGGGCCAATCGAGAGCAGCGGCGCGATGTAGAAAAGCGTCTTGTTCGCACCGGTTGGAACGATGATTTCTTTGAGCAACAGCTTCAGCACGTCGGCGAACGGCT
>JBBRVM010000525.1:0-2947 GCA_038246865.1 Burkholderiales bacterium | reverse complement strand
GCGATAGACGAATGCCGACGCGCTCCTTGCCCCACACAGAGGTCGCAGCGTCGACGACCTCGAGCGTGAAGCGGATGCGGTTAACGATTGCGCCGCCGTATTCATCGGTGCGTTTGTTCGAGCTGTCGCGAATAAATTGCTCCAGCAGATAGCCGTTAGCGCTGTGAATTTCGACGCCGTCGAAACCTGCGCGTTTGGCCACTTCCGCCGAATGACGATAGGCCTCGACGTAGGCTTTCACTTCAGCGGTTTCGAGGCCGCGTGCGGCAATACGATCCACTTTTCCGTTCTGTGTGTAAATCGTTCCGCCGGGGTTGAAGCCGGTCGATGCCGTTACGGGCAAAACATGGTCAGGCTGCAAATCAGGATGCGAAATCGCGCCGACGTGCCACAACTGCGCAACGATTTTTCCGCCTTTGGCATGAACGGCGGCGGTCGCCAACTTCCAGCCCGCTTCCTGCTCCGGGCTGTAAATGCCCGGTGTACCGACGTAACCCTTGCCCGTTGGCAACACCTGTGTCGCCTCGCTAACGATGACCCCTGCGCTGGCGCGCTGCCCGTAATACTCGGCGATCATGGCGTTCGGCGCATCGGTGCCGGGGGTCGAGCGACAGCGTGTGAGTGGCGCCATGAAGATGCGGTTGGCGGCATCGATTGCGCCGACGCGGATTGGAGAAAACAGGTTGGAGGTTTGCGGGTTCATTCGGAGGAGGCTATATTTTTTGGAGTTTGCAAGTACGATGAGAACGTTGCGATTGGCCGTGGGGTATTCAAGTGCTCGCGGCCGATTGCTGCGTGTTGCCCCTCAAGTTGATTCGCCAGCAACGCTTGCTCAATTGCGACGAGCGGAAGTTGGTCAGCCTAAAGTTCGCAAAAGTGCGCGGTTTGCGGTCAAGGAGGCTTTCCATGTCCGGGGAAATGCCCGACGCGTCCCCTAGTAATTCGTGGTGGCAACAGCGGCCTGGGTCGGTTCTGGAATCCGGATGCAGCAACCCTTATCAGCTTTTTCTTGTAGCCCTGTATTTACAGGGGCTATCTATTCGTTTGCCTTTAAGTCGACTTTGAGAAATTTCATATTCAAGCCCCCATGAAATATGGGGGAAACCGAAAAGCTGTGCGCCAGACGGGCGCAATGTTTCTCAGAGTCTCGTCATTTCACGAAGCAGGGCTCCGAACCGTACGCCGCTAGTCATCAGCCCAAACTAAACTCAAAACTCACATTGAATTGTTAGCGGCTGCCCTTACGTCGCCAAGCATGGATACACACACTCTTGGCTGGATCGTCGCTGTACTTTTAATGGTCGTCGGGATCGCTGGCACCGTGTTGCCCGCCCTGCCGGGAACCATTCTCGTGCTAGCGGGCATCGTGCTGGCGGCGTGGCTTGACGATTTCACGCGCGTCAAATGGTGGGTCGTCGCGATCATCGCGGTGCTGGCGGTGCTGGCGTGGGTGACCGATTACCTCGCCACGGTGATGGGCGCGAAGAAGGCGGGTGCCAGCACGCTCGCCATTGTCGGTGCGGCGCTCGGCACGGTCGTGGGCATTTTCATGGGACTGGTCGGCGTGCTGTTCATGCCCTTCGTCGGCGCGGTGATCGGTGAATACATCGCACAGAAAAACGCGAAGCAGGCCGCGAAAGTGGGGTTCGCGACGTGGATTGGCTTGCTCGTCGGCACCGTGGTGAAACTGGTGCTGGTGTTCATGATGATCGGGATTTTTGTGGCGACGCTATTGCTGACGGCGTAGTCGCTAATCTGGTTCATCCCGGATCGACGAATTGAGAAGGTCATCGACCAGAGCGAGTAAACGCTAGCGAACGCGAATTCCCGCTGCACGCATCATTACTTTTGCTTCACCCACCGTGTGTTCGCCGTAGTGAAAAATGCTCGCGGCGAGAACAGCGTCTGCACCGCCTTTCAGCACACCATCAACGAGATGCTGGAGGTTGCCGACGCCGCCTGAGGCGATCACCGGAATACTGACGGCGTCGGCAATCGCTCGCGTGAGTTCAAGATCAAAACCAATCTTCGCGCCGTCGCGATCCATGCTGGTGAGCAAAATTTCGCCGGCGCCGCGATCAGCGACTTCACGCGCCCATTCAATCGCATTTTTGCCAGTCGCCGTGCGGCCACCATGAACGAACACTTCAAAAAAGCCGGGCCGCGTCTGCTTCGCGTCAATCGCTGCAACGACGCATTGCGCACCATAAAAATGGCTCGCCTCATTGAAAATTTCTGGGCGGTTCACACCCGCAGTGTTGATACTCACCTTGTCCGCGCCCGCATTCAACAAGGGCCGCAGGTCTTCGGCGGTTTTCACACCACCGCCAACGGTGAGCGGAATGAACACCTGCGACGCAACGCGTTCAATCAGATCGTAGAGCAACCCGCGCGCTTCAACGCTCGCGGTGATGTCGAGGAAACAAAGCTCGTCCGCGCCCTGATCGTTGTAGCGTTTCGCCACTTCAACCGGGTCGCCCGCATCGCGCAGGCCGACAAAATTCACGCCTTTAACGACGCGACCGTCTTTGATGTCCAGGCAGGGGATGATGCGTTTACAGAGCATGTTTAAGTGGGGCAGGTATTGCAAGTCTCCTCTGGGAAGTAGCGGAGATGTCGGTGAAGCCGACAGAGGGGTAGCGTTTGTTTACACGAAGGCCATCGCGCGCGGTCGCCCTCGAGCCACCCCTCCGGCACTTCGTGCCACCTCCCCTACTACGCAGGGGAGGCATTATTGAAGCGCAGCAACTGCAGCTCTGAAATCGAGCGTTCCTTCGTACAAAGCGCGCCCGCAAACAACTCCCGCAATCCCATCAGCCTGATAAGGCTTCAACAGCTTGATGTGCTCAACATTATGAATACCACCAGAGGCGTAAACCGGCACCCGCAAAGGTTGCGCAAGACGCACGGTCGCCTCGATATTGATGCCCGTGCCCATCCCGTCGCG